>PMSP01000133.1 GCA_003168315.1 Opitutaceae bacterium | reverse complement strand
TCGACGAGGAACTCGACGCTTGCCACGTTGCCGGGCGTGTTGGTCGCCTGGGCGTTGGCCGAGAGCGTCACCGGAGAATTGACGACGACGTTGGCATTGTTCGCGGGAGCCGAGATCGATATCGTGGGCGGGGTGCCGACAATGGGGGACGTCGTATTGCCCCCCACGTTGACATTCACGGTCACCGTGGCGGACGTGCTCTGGAATCCGAGACTGTCAGTCGCTTGCGCGGTCAGAAGGCTCGGAATTGGCTTCAGGCTGACGGGGTCGATATTCTGCTTCGGGACAAAAGTGACCGAATACACGTTCGTCGTCCCCGGGTTGGGCGTCGTCGCGGTGCCCACGAGGTTTCCGTCTTGGTAGAACGCGACGGCCACGATGGGTACCGCGTTCCCGTTAGCGTCGACATTTGTGTCCGTGGCGGTCGCTGTGACCGACGCGGTCCCGTTCGTCGGGCCTCCGCCCGATATTGTCGCCCCATCGGAGGGCGTGGTGATCGCGACGGAGGGAAGCGCACCCACGATGACCGTGGTTGGCGCGGGCGTGAGCGTCGGAAGCGTGCTCGTGGTCGAGGCTATGACATTGTTTTTGTCGTCATAGGCGAGGGCGGTCAGGTTGTAGGTCCCTGTGATCGACGGCTGCCACTGGAAATCATAGGGATAATTCGCCTGGGTTCCAAAGAGGACGCCGTTGATGTAGAGCTGCACCTGGGAGATATCACCCTGCGGGCTGCTCGCATTCACCTGGACAGGAATAAACGCGTTCGGGTCGGCAACATAGTTGGGAATCGCAATGGTGGCCGGGCCAAAGTCGGGCGGCCCTGGGGGAACATTGGCTGGACTGCCTATGCTTACGACGGGAAGCTTGAGCACGGCAGGCACCATGATGATGCCCTGGCCCGACGACACAAAAGCCACGGTCCCATCCGCCTTGTAAGACACGGCGTAAATCCGGAGTATGTTCGTGCTGTCCTGGGGGTTCACCGCAGGCGGCGTGTAGATGATGGAATACGGGAATGTCCTGCTATTGCCCAGCTTGATGGCCCCCGGACCGGGCGTGGCAGCAGGATTGTTGCCCTGGAAAAAATCGACGCTCGATACGGCGCCGATGGCAAGCGACGATGCCGCCTGAATTACCACCGACGACCCGATGGGCAGGTCGGTGTTGGCCAGAGGGCTCACGATCTCGATTCCGGTCGCGTAGAATTCCACCGCCAGCGAAACGGCGGTGTGGCCCAGGCCGTCCGTGACCATCACCGAGAAGAAGTACACCCCGGGCTGCGGGGGAATCCAGTTGAGCCCGTAGTCGAAGTTGTAAGACGGCGTCGGCGTCGCGATGCCGATACTGACGCCGTTCACGAAGAACGTGTAGGTGAACCCGGAGGCGGGCGAAGTGCCCGTCGCGACCGCCCAGAGCGTCAGCGACGACCCATAGGGGGCGTTGCCGCCGTTCAGCTGCTGTCCGCTGTTGGTAATCAAGCCGCCATTGCTTCCCTCGCCGGCGAGGTTCGCGCCGTAGGCGGGACTGCCGGCAATGTCGATCTCAGTCATTGCGACCGTCAGCACCGGCAGCTGCTGCGCCTTCGCGGCCGGAGCCAGCAGGCCGAGCAGAGCTATAGGGAGTAGTTTGATGTAATTTTTCATGGTGTCACCTGTTACGGGACTGTTGGGAACTGTTTAAAATCAGGAGGCGTTAGTTGCTGCTATGGCCCTTGGAGGGTGTCTCCTCATCGAACGGGTCCGTGCCGTCCCGGTACCCCGGCAGATCGCTCCGCTTGAGGTGGAAGTCGCGCAGGCTGTCGGAATTGTAGACCTGCTCGACGGGCGCCCCCTCGGCGCTGATCGTCTTTGCGGTGATGAAGATGACGAGGTTGTCGACGACGTTGTTCCTCGTGTCCTGCTTGAAGAGGTAGCCGATCAGCGGGATGTCGCCCAGGATCGGGATCTTGTTGGACCCGTTGTTGTAGTTGCTGCTGATCAGGCCGCCGATGCCCATCGTGTAGCCGTCCTTGAGGGAGACCTGGGTCACGGCCTTGCGGGTTCCGATGATCGGTATCGAGGCGCCGCTGGCGCCGCCGAAGCTCGTCGTGCCCTGGTTCTGGCTCACCTCGGGGGACAGCGTCAGCTTGATGAATCCGCGGGCGTTAACCTGGGGCGTCACCTTAAGGATGATGCCGATGTCCTTGTAGATGAAGCCGGACACCTCGAAGGTGCCCGTCTGCTGGTTGAACGTGTAGCTCGGGATCGGGTACTGCTGGCCGACGTTGATCGAGGCCTCGGTGTTGTTCAGCGTCACGATCGTCGGGTTGGAGACGATCTTCGCGCTGTTCAGCTGCTGCAGGGCCGAGAGGACGAGCTTGAACTGGTCCGCGGAGAACACAGCCGAGAGCATGTTTGACGAGGTCCCGGCGCCCGTCGTGGCCGCGGCGACGTTGCTCGCCGTGGTGATCGCGTTCGCAACCGTGTTGCCGGCGTTGCTCGCTATGGAGCTCGACGTCGTCGGCGCGGTGCCGGACGTGATCGTCGACGAGTTGTTAAGCGAAGTCGAACCGGGGTTCGTGCTCGTGGAGCCCGTGGTGCCGCTCGTGGAGCCGACCCCGTTGTTCACGGTCGAGCCGTACGTGTTGCTGTAGGTGAAGATGCCGCCCTGGGGCCCCGGGGAGGCCGTCACGGTGTAGCCGGAGAGGGAGCTCCAGTTCACGCCGATGTTCCGGATGTCGTTGTTCGAGATCTCGACGAACTTCGACTCGATCATGACCTGGTCCGTCGGGTGGTCGAGCTCCTCGATGACCGGGCGGATCCGCTTCATCCTCGAGGGGCGCTCGGTGATGACGAGGCTGTTCGTGCGGGCGTCGATGACGATCTTGCCGCCGGCGCCGGCGTCGACGAGCGACGCGAGGGTCGGCTGGATGTCGGCGGCCTTGGCATAGTTGATCACGAAGATCTCGGTCGAGACGGGCTCCTGGGTGAGGCTCTCGTTGCTGACGATCTTGATGATGTTGCCGTCCTCGATGAACGTGTAGCCGACCGGCGTCAGCACCACCTGGAAGATCTGGCGCCAGGTGACGTCGTGAAGCTTGACCGAGGTCTTCCCCTGGAGCGTCTCCGGGATGACGATGTTCAGGTCGAACAGCTCGGCGACGTTGCGCAGGATGTTGCGGATCTCCTCGTCGGGGAAGTCGACGGAGAGGGTGTCGTGCCCGGCGGTCTTCTGGGCGGCCGCGCCGGAGGTGTCCTTCACCGTGACGTCGGAGGCGACGGACGCCGGCGACGGGGCAGGCTGCCCCACCGTGGCCGGGGGCCCGTCCGGGAGCGGCACCAGCTTCGGCGCGGCGGCGGGGAGCGACGGGTCGTTCGGGAGCGGCACGGCTTTTGGCGCCGCGGCCGACGACTGTGCGTGCGCCGCGAATGGCGCGGCCAGCAATGCGAGAATGGCTATGAGGAGAAAGGTGCGTGTTCTCATGGTGACTTTGCTGTTTGTATTGGCCTGGTGATTTCGTCGTTTTTGTAGCGCAGTGTGAAGTTTGTGCCGTCGATGCCGGTCAACTCAAGATCGTAGTCGTTTCCCTTATACGTAACCGTGAAATGGGCCCCTGTTTTAACGAATCTTTTCCCAAACATGAGCAGGGGCCTGCCGCCGAGATAGACCGTGCCGGACGGCCTGACCTTGGCGACGATCTCCTCGAGGAGCTGGTGGTCTGAAGGGGGTGCCGGCAGATTCGGGTTCTGCGCGTTCGCGAGCCTCGCCGCGGCCGCGGCGGCGGCGGCCTCCTCGGCGTCGGTGAGGTCGAAGTTCGCCGGAGCGAAGGGAAGCGGGAGCGTCGCCGGCAGCGTCATGGGCTTCGTCCGCTTCGCGAGGAGCTCCGCTCTCTCGACGGACGCGCGGCGCTTGTCGGCGGGGACGATATCGGACTCCACCGCGCGAGCGCGGGCGTGCGGCGCGAACCCGCCCATGAAGGCGACGAGCGCCGCGGCGGCCACGGGAAGTGTTCGAAGGGCGCGCCTCATGGTATTCCCATCAGCTCAAAGGTGAGCTTCATCTCGAGCGCGCCGCCGCGCACGTCGGTCGACACCGGCCGGAGCGAGCACGTGTTGACGCGGCAGTAGTGGACCCCGTTCTCAAGCTTGCGCAGGAGGTCGAGCAGCTGCACGTAGTCCCCCGAAGCCGTGAGCGTGAAGCCGACCTCGGTATAGTTCGTCTTGGGCGCCGTCTTCGCCGGCGCGTTCCACTGGCTCTGGTGGGGGTCGGTCAGCTTCGTGCCGGTGTCGTTCTCCAGCTCGTAGAAATACTGCAGGTTCTCGGCGAGCTGGCCGACGCGGATCATCCGGTCCGAGATCGCGTTGTTGGCGGCGACAATCGCCGCGTGCTGCTCGACCAGCTGGGCCGAGTCCTCGATGTTCGCCGACAGGAGCTCGCCCTGCTTCGTCCTGTCCGCGAGGACCCTCTCGGCGTCGGGGAGCAGGTCGACGCGGTAGTAGAGGACGAAGCCGATGACGATGCTCACGATCACGCAGCCGACCGAGATCGCGTTCTTCCGAAGGAAGTTCACTAGGTCCTCGTTGCTCATGCCTTCTTTGTCCCCTTCTTGAACTCGCAGAAGATCTCGATCACCTGGCGGCCCACCGTGTTCCGGTGCATGGTGAGGAGGTTGATGTCGTCGAACATGGGCCCGAAGACCTTGTCGGCGCGCAGTTGCTTCTCATAGATGGCCGCGTCGTCGGCCCCGTGGACCGAGGAGCCCTTGACCGTGGCCCTGATGGAGAGGCCGGTGTCCCTGAAGTCGAGGGCGTCCAGGGCGATTATCTTCGGGGTGATGGCGCCGAGGCGCAGGATGATCGACGAGAGGACGGGCTTCGAGGAGATGAAGTCGGCGACCTCGGCCGTCTTGGCCTCCTCCATCTTGAAATCCTGGTAGAGCGCCACCTTCTCCGCGCTCTGCTTCGTGTTCTGGTCGATCTGGTGCTGCCAGTCGTTGATCTGCTTGTGAACCTCGTGCAGCTTCCACTCCTGGATGCCGAGGTAGAGCGCCAGGGCTATCGCGATGACAGCCGCCGCCCCGTTGACGAAGAAGGCCGTCCGCACGACCTTGGTGTCGGGCAGGCTTTCGGCGATCCGGAGGTTGGGGTGCCAGGCCGGCACCGCAACCAGGGCGGCGTCACTTTTTTTCGTCAGTGTCAGCGCCATTTTGGGTGTTGTATTGGACCATCAGGCTGAGGAGGCCGAACCAGCGGAATTCCGCGGCAGTCTTCGAGAGTGCGTCGGGGACGTTGACCTTGCGCGACTTGAGCCACGGGACGGGGTCAAACTTGAGGGCCGCGATGCCGAGCGAGGAGGCGAGCGCCCCCTCCAGCCAGGAGAGCTTCGGGGAAAGCTGGATGCAGAGCACCTGGCCGACCGACTGGCCGGTCTGGACCTCGTAGAATCCGATCGAGGACTGGAGCTCCTTCAGGAGGCGCTTGATCAGGAGGGGGCCCATCCCGGTGAAGTCGAAGGTGTTCGAGCGGAAAAGCTTCCTCGCCGACTCCTCGTCCCTGAGCCCGAGCTCCTTCTGGACGACCGGCACCATGGCCTCGAGCCCCTGGGGTATCGGCCGGGAGGCCTCGACGCCGTTGCTGGACACGATGAAGCTGTGGGTCGTGTCGTTCCCGACGTCGAGGACCAGGGTCGGGACCTTGGACTTCTCGAAGGCGAGGCAGTCCACCAGGGCCCCGAGGGTGGCGACGCTGCCCAGTTCAAGGCGCTCCGGGTAGATCCCGCAGCCGAGGAGGGTCTCCTGGGTCGNNGTGAACTTGTCCTGCTCGATGCGAAGCTGCTGGCTGAAGACGTCGGGCATGTAGCCCGGATCCTTCATCTTCTTGAGCTCCAAGGTGTGCTTGCGGACGATGCGCTTGGGCGGATAGACCCCCACGACGGCGTGGACGTACCCGCTGGGGGGCTTCCTGGGCTGCATCTGCTTCAGGGTCTCGGCTATGCCCGCCTCGTCGCCCAGGGCGCATTCCCTGAGCTCCTCAACCTCCAAAGGAGCCGACACCGAGGTCGTCCGGGCCAAAAGGACCGAATTCTCGTTCATTTCGACGAAGAATCCCTTCGTCTTCTTGGAGAAAAACATGAGGCGTTGTGGTGAAAAAACCCCCGTAGTCGGCCCCTACTCGCTGGCATAGGGGCCTGTTTCCGGAGAAATTGACGCAAATCCCAGCAAATTTGAGGGCTATTTACAAGGCGAAACAGCCATTAATACCATGCCACTAAGTATTTACCCTTATTTAAAAGAAAAACCCGCCGTGATATGCGGCGGGTTTTGATTTTATTTTTGCCACGTGCGCTTTTTGTGGCGGTTCGACTTCAAGCGCTTCCTGCGCTTGTGCTTGTTCATCTTGAGGCGGCGTTTCTTCTTGAGATTTCCCATATGGAGTTGGTGAACGACCGTGCGATTCCCCCTCTGGGCTGTCGAGTGCAATCTTGCCCGCGCCGCCCCCGCCCAGGTCAAGCCGGAGGGGGGACGCCCGCCCAGAGCCCGGCGACCGTGGAATAGACCCAGAGGCGCACCCGGCAGCCCGGGAAGAACCCCGAGGCCGACGATCCGTAGGCCGAAAGCTGCCTCTCGTAGGCGCCCGCAAGCCTCGCGAGGAGCTCGGGGTCGCCCTCCCCCGCCCCCCGACGGTTCGTCTTCCAGTCGATGATCCAGAGATCCCCCGAAATGGGGTCGTAAAGGACGAGGTCGATGACGCCGTCTATCCACTCCTCGCCCGAGAGGGGCGCAAAGACCCCGGCCTCGGCGAGGCGGCTCCAGCGGCCCTCGCGCATGACGCGCCACGGCTCGCTTGCCAGGAGGCGGTCCCACTCCTCGCGCCCCCTTCCCTCGAAGCCCATGTCCCTCGCCTTGGCGAGCGAGGCGGCCCCGTGGGCCGCTACCGCCCCGGCGTCGCCCGCCCAGGGCATGAACTCGAGGGTCTCGTGCCACCAAATGCCGTATTCCAGCGGATCCGGGGCGTCCTTCGCCGGCAAAGGGGCATCGGAAGAGGACTCATGGAGTGCGCTCCTGACCCGGTCCGGCGCCGAGGCGAGCTGGTGCGGGAGGACGCGCCCCGGAAACGGCGGAGCCGGGGACGCCTGGGCTGCCTCGCCGGTGTCCGGTGGGATTTCCGGTGCCTCCCCTGCCAGCGGCTCCGGCTGGCGTGGGGCCGAGGGGATGGCCGGCGGGAAGGGGTCCATGGCCTCCGGCTCGACGCCCCAGAGGCTCGCAAAGCTGTCCTCCTCGGGGGGGGCCCCGTCCCAGGGGATGACGAGCGTCGTCTTCGCGCGTGTCAGCGTCACGTAGAGGAGCCGCACGAGCTCCCGCAGGCGCGCCCGCTCGTTCGAGATCCGCGTCTCGGCTCCCAGCCCGTCATTGTCGAGGACAACCCTCGCGGCCGCTCCCCCATCCTGCACGAGCCTCAGGCCGTATTTGACCCTGACGCCGATCGCCCGCCAGAGCCCGACCGGGATGACGACCGGCCACTCGAGGCCCTTCGCCGAGTGCGAGGAGAGGATATTGCCGGCGTCAGGGGCGGGGCGGCCCGCGGGCCGGAAGTCGTCCGCGCCGGCCAGGAGGTCCCCGAGCCACGCCCGGGGCCCCCCTCCCTCGAGGCCAAGCGCCGCCGCCCGCGCCAGGAGCCGGTCGAGCTCGCCCCGGAGGCCGCCCTCGGCGTCGAGGAGGAGCGCCTTGCCCGCGAGGCCGCAGGCCGACGCCAGGTCCGCCGCAAACCGGTCGAGTGACTCCCCCTCGAGGTCCGCCCGGCTGATGAAGTCCCCCATGGCGCGCAGGGCGCCGGCGACAGGCTCCGGGTACCCCTCGGGCTCGTCCCATTGGAGGGCACGGCCCCGCAGCGATGCGACGATCGCCGCGTCGCTGACCGCGAAGACCTCCCTGAGGACGCCCACCCACTCAAAGGTGTTCGAGGGGTCGCACACGACGGCGAGGAGCCCGCTCAGCCACGCGTAGACGGGGTTGTCCCCGTTCCTGTTGCGGCGCATCTGGAGCGCCGTCTTTATCCCCTCGCGCTCGAATTCGTCCCTGACGACCTGGAGCCAGGCATTGCGGGGGGCCAGGATGCAGATGTCCCCGAGCGTCGCGGCGCCGACCGCCGCGGGGCCGCCCACGGACAGGAGGCGCGCCACCTGCCGCGCCTCGTGCGCCAGCTTCCGGTCGGCCTTGCGCTTCCCCGCGAAGGACGCCCGCTCCACGGGAATCCGCCAGGCGGCCCCCTCGAGGTTGACAGGGCCCGGGACCAGGGGCTCGTAGGGCACCTGCAGGAGCCCCCCAGGCGCCCCCGGCGCCGCCGGGACCCCGACATTGTGCTCCCTGTCGGCGCCGAACGAGGCGGGAAGCGTCTCGTTCAGGAGCCGGATGACGCGCAGCGGAGTCCTGAACGTGACGCCGAACGTCAGCCGCTCGCCCCCGTCCTCCCCGGCGAAGGCGGCCACGTGCATCTGGAAATTGCGGATGTCGGCGCGCGTCGAGTAGATCCCCTGCTGCGAGTCCCCGACCATGCAGAAGTGCCCGGGCCTAGGCCCGGGACCCCCTCCCCCCGGCCACGTGCCGCGAACCGCGCCGGGCGGCCGCGCGATCTCGGCAAGCACCTCAAACTGCTTCGGGTCCGTGTCCTGGGCCTCGTCCAGGATGACGCGCCACCCCTCGGCCCGGATCCGCTCGAGC
>PMSP01000160.1 GCA_003168315.1 Opitutaceae bacterium | reverse complement strand
TCCTGCCGGCGGCGGCGCCCCGCAGGGGCGCCAGGAACCCGAGGAGGGCCGCGAGGGGCGGGAGAAGGCCGTGCCAAAGGATGCGTTTCATGGGGGACCAGCCAAGCACCCGGAGTGCCACGGGCGCCAAGCATTTCACTCGCGTCCGCAGGCGCCCCTCCGGTAGTCAACTCCCCAGCAGCCCGCACCCATCCCTTGAAAAAAAGATTCAGCAGCGAGGCGCGCACCCTTCAGTGGCTTGACCGCCGTGTCGGCGCGCCGGTCTGCCTGCTCCTGACCCTGGTCCGGCGCGTGGGCGCGGTCTTCGGGGGCGGCCCGCCGGCGGTCCCGGTGGGGAGCATCCTCTTCATCAAGCTGGCGGAGCAGGGCTCGACCGTGCTCGCCCACGATGCGGTGCGCAGGGCCGTCGAGCGCGTCGGCCGGGCCAATGTCCATTTCCTGGTGTTCGAGGAGAACCGCTTCATCATCGACCTGATCGGGCTCGTGCCGCCCGAGAACGTGTTCACGGTGCGCACCGGTTCGGCCTGGGCCATGGCCTCGAGCGGCGCCCGCGTGCTCGGCCGGGTGAGGCGGCGGCGCTTCGACGCCTGCATCGACATGGAGTTCTTCGCCCGGTTCTCCGCCGCGATCGCCTACCTGACCGGCGCTCGGAAACGCGTCGGCTTCCACGTCTTCTTTGGCGAGGGGCCCTACCGGGGGGACCTGATGACGCACCGCGTCCTCTACAACGCGCACCTCCACACGAGCCGGACGTTCACGAGCCTGGTCCTCGCGCTGGACTGCGAGCCGGCGGCGTTCCCCACCTTCGGGGTCGTCCCGCCCGAGGCGCCGCCGCCCCCCGCCTTCGTGCCCGGCGACGGGGAGAAGGCCGCGGTCGGGCGCATGCTGGCGCAGGCCGGCGTCCCGCCGTCGGCCCGGATCGTCGTCCTGAACGCCAACGCGGGCGACCTGCTGCCCCTGCGCAGGTGGGACCCGGGCAACTACGGGGCGCTCGCCTCGCGCCTCGTCGCCGCGTTTCCCGAGATGTGGGTCGCCTTCTCGGGCTCGCCGGAGGAGGCTCCTGCGGTCGAGGGGATCGCACGCGCCGTCGGCTCCGCGCGGGTCGCCTGCCTGGCCGGCCGGACGACGCTGCGGGAGCTGGTGATCCTATTCGGGCTTGCGGAGGTGCTGGTGACGAACGACAGCGGCCCGGCTCATTTCGCGGCGCTGACGGGTGTCGACGTGGTCTCGCTCTTCGGGCCGGAGACGCCGCTCCTCTTCGCCGCACCGGGCCCGAGGAGCCACCCCCTCTGGGCGGGGATCGCCTGCAGCCCCTGCGTGAACGCCTTCAACAACCGCCAGACGGCCTGCCGGGACAACGTGTGCATGAAGGGCATCACGGTCGACCAGGTGTTCGAGGCCGTCAGCCGGATCTACAGGGAGAGGACGGCGGCGGCCGTGCGGTGACCCGCGGGTCAGGTGGCGCCCCGGATCCGGAAGGCGACCGCGTGCTTCGTCGGCAGCTCGTCAGGGACCGAGACCGTGAGCCCCGACGCGTCCTGGGCCCAGGTGATCTTTCCGTCGTGGCCGACCAGCTCGACCGCCGTGATCCTGCCGACCCTGAGCGCCGTGTCGGTCGCGAGGGAGCGGATCACCGCCTGGAAGCGCGGCTCGCCCATGACGAAGGCGTAGAGGACGTCGCCCTTTGTCGTGAACCGGACGTCGGACGCGTCGAATGCGCGCCGGGAATCCTCGTTGAAGGCCTTGGCGCCCTGCTCGGCCGACTGGACCGGCGAACCCTCGCCGTACTTCTTCCAGGGGCGGGAGCCGTGGATCCCCTCGCCGTTGACGGCCATCCACCTCGTGATCCCGTCGACGACCTGGAGCTCCTCCATGTCGGGCATCCCGCTCGCCGGCAGCGGGACGTTCAGCATCAGGTTCCCGTTCTTGCTCACGATGTCGCAGAGCATGTCGATCACCATCTTCGGGGTCTTGTAGCGCATGCCGCGCTTGTAGTGCCAGTTGCCGATGCAGGTGTCGGACTGCCACGGCCTGGGGAGGATGTTGTCCAGGACGCCGCGCTCGCGGTCGAGGACGCAGATCCCGCTCGCACTGTCCTCCTCCCGCTTCGAGAAGTACACGGCGCTCGGCTTCCCGCCGTTGCGCCTCGCGCTGGCGTTGTAGAGGTGCGAGACGACCGAGTACCCGTATTCCTGGAAGGGGAGGGAGCCGTCGGAATAGAGGAGGTCGGGCTCATGCTGGTCGATGAGGTCGGTGATGCGGTCGTGCCAGTGGCGCTTCCACCAGTTCGGTATCCCGTCCTCGCTCCACTGCATGTCGCCGCCCCAGACCTGGTCGGAGTCGACGTAGAGGTCCCTCGAGGCCGGGTCGGCCCCGTCGTAGGGGACCCCGGCCAGGGGCCCGGTCAGGTCGGAGCCGTGCGCGACCGAGTACCACTTGTAGGTGATCCAGAGGTGCTCGCTCACGGCGAACTTGAGGCCCTCGTCGCGGACGGCCTTCCTCCAGGCGCCGACGATGTCGATCCCGGGTCCCCTGTTGACCGAGTTCCAGCGGTTGTGCCTCGAGTTCCAGAGGTCGAAATTGTCATGGTGGACTCCCATCGTCATGAAGTACCGCGCGCCCGCCGCCTTGTAGAGGCGTATGAGGTGCGCCGGGTCGAAGCGCTCGGCCTTCCAGGCGGGGATCGTGTCCTTCATCCCGAACTTGGACGGGTGCCCATAGTGCTCGCAGTGGTAGTTGTACTGGTCGCTCCCCTCGATGTACATCAGGCGCGCATACCAGTCCCCGTATTCGACGGCCGACTGGGGGCCCCAATGGGCCCACATCCCGAATTTCGCGTCCCGGAACCAGTCGGGGGGCTGGTAGGCCTGGAGCGACTCGCGCGTCCCCCTGAAGGGGCCGTCCTCGGGCGCGATGCCTGGCGGGGGCCTCGCTGCCTCGTTCGTCGCCGGACTGGCGGGAGGCGCCTGGCCGCGCAGGCCGACCGCCGGGATCACGCCGGCCATGAGCCCGAGCGCCTTCCTTCGGGAGATGTTCATGGGGAGCTCAGGAGCCCGGCTTCAGACGGAAGAGCATCACGTCGTGCGAGTCCACCATCGCCGTGTGGAGATCCATGGCGTTGCCGGCCGGCTTTCCCGCCCAGACATCCGTCACGTCGTAGTACTGCTCGGTGAGGAAGGTGAGGTCGTGCATGTCGAGCGTCAGCTTCGCGGCGCTGTCGCCCGTGTTCAGGACGCACACCGCCCACTCCTTGTTCGAGAGCTCCTTGGCCCAGATCTCCTTGTCCTTGTCCACGCGGAACCGGAAGCCCTCGTGGCCGAGCGGGTCCTGGTCGATGGCGATCACGTCCTTGTTCGTCAGTATCGCCTGGATCTCGGGCGCCATCTGGCGCACGTCGTTGCCGGCGATGAGCGGCGCGGCCAGCATGCACCAGAAGCTGAAGTGCGCCCTCGACTCGGGGAGCGTGAGGCCCTTGTTGCCGACCTCGAGCATGTCGGGGTCGTTCCAGTGGCCGGGGCCGGCGTACTTGTCCAGGCCGACGTTCATGTCGAGGAGCGTCTTCCAGCCGTGCTCCCACTTGTTCTTGCCGGAGGCGATGTAGCCCGGCCCGATGTCGCCGGTCGTCCGCCAGAGGTGGCCCACCGGGGCGGCCCAGAGCCAGGGCTGGTTCTGGCCCCACTCGCAGAGGCTGAAGATGATCGGGCGGCCGGCCGCGTGGATCGCGTCGCTCATGATCCTGTAGGTCTCGGGGCCGTTCGCCGTCCCGTGGTTGCACCAGTCGTACTTGAAGTAGTCGACGCCCCACTCGGCGTACTTCTTCGCGTCCTGGAACTCGTGGCCGCGCCCGCCGGGGTAGCCCCCGCAGGTGAGGGTGCCCGCGCACCCGTACATCCCGAACTTGAAGCCCTTGGAGTGAAGGTAGTCCCCGAGCGCCTTCATCCCGCTCGGGAACTTGACCGGGTCGGCGACCAGGTCGCCGTTCGCGTCGCGCTCCTTCTGCGACCAGCAGTCGTCGACCACGATGTAGACGTAGCCGGCGTCCCGCATGCCGTTCGCGGCCATCGCGTCGGCGGTCGCCCTGACGAGGGTCTCGTTGCAGTCGCCCGCGAACGTGTTCCAGGTGTTCCAGCCCATGGGCGGCGTGAGGGCGAGGCCCTCGAATTTCTCGGCACGGGCCGCGGTGGCGGCGAGTGCGGCGCACGCGAGGAGACAGGAGAGTCTTTTCATCGGGAATGGGGGGGTTGGCGGGCCCCGGGTCCGTTGCGAACCCGGCAGGCGGCCAACCTTGCCGAACGCCGCGGGCCAAGTCCAGCCCGAGTGCTAGGGAAGCTTCGCCTGGACGAGCTTGCTGGCGGCCGCAAAGTCGATGAGGGGCGCCTCCGGCCTCTGCTTCAGGAGGCCGAGGACCTTCCCCATCTCCTTGCGCGACTGGGCCCCGGATTCCTGGATGGCCTCGGCGATGAGCGCGTCCAGCCGGACGCCGTCGATGCCCTTCGGCAGGTACTTTTCAAGCAGCCGGATCTCCGCCTCGTTGGCGGCCACGAGGTCGACCCGCCCGCCCCTTTCCAACTCCACCTTCGCGTCCGCGAGGTTCTTCACCCCCTTGCGCAGGGTCCCGATGACGAGCGGGTCGTCGATCGGCTTGGCCAGGTCCATCGCGGCGCGCTGGATGATCTTGAGAGCCTCAAGAGCGGAGCGGCCGCTGCCGATGCCGTAATCCATACGGCGTTCATTCACGACTTCGCAAAATTCAAGGCGAACTGCGAGGCGGATCGGCATGCCATCGAAGCTCTTGGCGCGGCGCTGGCTGGCTCTGATCGCTGCTTGATCGTCACGTCCGGGATCGGAGTCCTGCCGCCAGGTCGCCTTTTGACCGAGGAAAGCATGCCGGCCACCGGCCCTGCCGCGCATCCTCGCGCAGCTTCGGAAGAAGCATCAGCTGCGGTGGCGGCGAATGGGGTGCGCGCGTTGGTGGTGCGCCTGCCGCCATCGGTCCACGGCGACGGCGATCACGGCTTCGTTCCGGTCCTTATCGCCATCGCGCGTGACAAGGGCGTTTCGGCCTATGTGGGCGACGGGCTCAACCGTTGGCCGGCGGTGCACCGGCTCGATGCGGCTCATCTCTACCGGCTCGCGCTTGAAAACGGCACCGCCAATGCCCGCTATCACGGGGTCGCCGAAGAGGGCGTGCCGTTCCGCGACATTGCCGAGATCATCGGCCGCCGCCTGAAGGTGCCGGTCGTCGCCAAATCCCCCGAAGCGGCAGCCGATCATTTTGGCTGGTTCGCGCATTTCGCCGCAATGGACGTCCCGGCCTCAAGTCAAAAAACCCGGGAAGCTCTCAGGTGGCAGCCAAAACAGGTCGGGCTCATTCCTGATCTCGACCGGCCGCGCTATTTCGCGAGCTGAAGGTTTGGAAAGTATTTCTGTGAAGTGGCGGGATCAATGAGGGGAATTACTGACTGCGGAGCAACTCTCAACTCAAGAATCGAAACATGACGAGCCAGTAGGCGTTTCTTGGCGCTCTTTTTGCGGTGCATGAGTCGCCAAATGGCAAGTGGCGCCGCGCGTTGGCGGCAATGGGCTCCGCACGCGCAGCTCGACGCAGCACGCGCCCAGTGACTGAGCCAGGCGAGAACTATCAAGCCCCGCGGAGCTGGGCAGAGCGNNAACAGCCGCGACTGTTTTCAGAAGAGCTTCGTGCGGGGTTCAGATCGCTGCGCGGTTAGTGGCCGGCCAGCAGCTCTTTCGGGATTGCGCAAAATGCCGCCTGTGCTGCACCGGATTGATTGACTGGGCGTCGCCGGGCATGCTTGTTGCGTATCAGATCACCTCATAATCCAAGGGGTACCGCGCCCATGCCCAAGCTCTACGAAGCCCTCGCCGAAGCGTTCCTTGCGGAGGGAGTCGACACGCAGTTCGTCCTGATGGGCGACGGCAACATGCACTGGTCCACCGCCTTTGCCAAACTGCCGGGCGTGCATACCGTCCACGTCAGGCACGAGCAC
>PMSP01000183.1 GCA_003168315.1 Opitutaceae bacterium | reverse complement strand
GGTCCGCCCGCGCCGGAGCTGCCGGCCGGCCTCCACCCGGCGACGACCGCACTCGCCCGGATCGACGATTCGCACCCGGCCAGGGCGCTCCTCGCGGCGTGCTACATCGCCGCCGACCTCGGCGCGTTCCTCGACTACTGGCGCGCGCACCCCGAATTCGCCTTCCTTTCCGTCGCCACCCGCAAGGGCGACGTCGTGGACCGGCGCGGGATCGTGTCCGGGGGCCACTCCAACTCGAGGAAGCAGGCAAACGGCATCGTCCAGCGCGAGATCGACCTTCGCGAGACGGCCAAGGCCCTGGCCGACGACCAGCGCCAGCATGACGACCTGCGCACCCAGGGTGAGGCGCTGAACGCCAGGATCGCCTCGGCGGAACAGTCGCTCGAGGAGCGCCGCGCCGCGGTCATGTCCTCGACCCAGGGCCTCGCGGCCGCGCAGGCCGAGGAACGGAGCGCCCGCCGCGGCGCCGAGGAGTCCGCCGCGCGGGCGAGGCGCATGGAGCAGGAGCTCGTCTCGCTCGAGCAGGCAAGGCTCGAGGCTCAGGCGAGGTGGGAGAAGGCGAGGGCGGGGCTTCTGCAGTCCGAGTCGGCCGCCGCGGCCCAGCGCAAGCGCATCGAGGAGGTCGAGGGCCGCCTCGCCGCGGTCCGCGCGGAGCGCGATGCCAAGCGCGAGGTGCTCGCCCAGGCGCGCCTGGACCTGGCCGAGCGGCGCCAGAAGGTCGAGGTCCTCGACCGGGGCCTCGGGGAGATGCAGAGGCGCCGCGAGCAGATCGGCGAGCTCCTGGTCGAGCGCCACCAGGAGATCGAGGCCTGGACCGGCCAGATCGCGGAGCTTGAGGGGGAGGAGGAGGCCCAGCGCTCCAATTCCGGGCGGATTGGCGAGACATTGGTCGTGGCCCAGGAGCAGGTGGAGAGGATCCGCCTCGACCTTGTCGGCGTCGAGAGCGAGATCGGCTCCCTCGAGGCGGCGCAGTCCGCGCTGCGGCAGGAGTCCGACGCGGCGCACGACGAGTTGAGCGCGCACGAGGTGCGCCAGGCCGAGACCCGGCAGCGGGGCGTTTTCCTGGGCGAGGACGTCTCGCGCGAGTTCCAGGCCGACATAGCCGCCATTAGCTGGAGGGAGATGATCTGGCGCGCCGACGACGAGCCGGCGGGCCTCAAGACGCTGGACCTCGACGAGGAGGACGACGCGGAGCCGGTCGTCCGGCGGACAAGGAAGAAGCGGCCCGAGAACCCGGGCGAGGCCGACCTCGCCGCGCTGGAGGCGACCGACTGGGAGGCGACCAAGGCGGAGGTTGACGCCCTCAGGCAGAGGATGGGAGGCATGGGCGCCGTCAACCTGGTCGCCATCGAGGAATATTCCGAACTCAAGCAGCGCCACGATTTCCTCAGGTCGCAGAGCGACGACCTGACCGGCGCCAGGGCCGAGCTGATCGCCGCGATAGACGAGATCAACCAGACCTCGCAGAGGCAGTTCGAGGTCACCTTCGCGCAAATCAGGAAGAACTTCGAGTACACCTTCCAGACCCTCTTCGGCGGCGGCCGCGCCGACATCGAGCTCGTCCAGGCGGACGACGTCCTCGAGAGCGGGATCGAGATCGTTGCGCAGCCCCCGGGCACGAGGCTGAAGGGCATCTCGCTCCTGTCGGGCGGGCAGCGAACGCTGACCGCGGTCGCGCTTCTCTTCGCCCTCTACCTGGTCAAGCCGTCGCCCTTCTGCCTCCTGGACGAGCTCGACGCGCCGCTCGACGAGTCGAACATCGGGCGCTTCACGGAGCTCCTCAAGAAATTCGTGAAGGACTCCCAGTTCATCATCATCACGCACAACAAGAGGACCGTGGCCGCCGCGAACGCGATCTACGGCATCACGATGGAGGAGCGCGGCGTCTCGAAGACGGTGTCGATGCGCTTCAACCACGAGCACGGCGAGCCCGAGGCGCACCAGCCGGCCCCGCTCGCCGAGGCCGTGGTGAGCGCGGTCCCGCTCGCCGCTGCCCCGGTGCCGACCGGCGCCTGAGGGGGACACCACCATGGCGAAGTGGCTTTTGGTCGACGGCTTCAACCTCGCCTACCGCTGCTTCTTCGCGATCCCGGAGCTCAACAGGGCCGACGGCTTCCCGACGAACGCGCTCCACGGCTGGGTGAAGTCGCTCTGGCGGCTCTCCGACCAGGAGAGGGCCGACGGGACGCTCGTCTACTTCGACCTCGGGGGCTCCCAGGACAGGCTGGCCCTGCACCCCGAGTACAAGGCCCACCGGGAGGAGATGCCGGAGCCGCTCTCCAAGCAGATCCCGGTCATCAAGGCGCTCACCCGCGCGATGGGGCTCGGGGGAGTCGAGGTGGACGGCGTCGAGAGCGACGACCTTCTCGCCTCCCACGCCGTGGCCCTCTCGAGGAAGGGCGACCAGGTCCTGATCGTCAGCTCGGACAAGGATTTCGCGCAGATCGTGGGCGAGCGGATCCGGATCATGCTGCCGCCCCCGACCGCCAACCCCAAGCTCGGGTGGCGCGTCATGGACCAGGCGGGCGTCGTCGAGAAATTCGGCGTGCCGCCGTCCCAGATCGCCGACTACCTGGCCCTGGTGGGCGACACCTCGGACAACATCCCCGGCGTCAGCGGGGTGGGCCCGAAGACCGCGTCCAGGTGGCTGGCGGAATTCGGGAGCCTGGAGGGCGTCATCGGGGCCGCGGACCGGCTGGCGCCCGAGCGCTTCCGCGCGAGCGTCGCCGCCTCGGCCGACCTCCTGCGCCGCAACCTCAAGCTGACGACGCTCAACCTCGCGCTCCCGGCCCAGGCCTCCGTGCACGGCGTCGCCCGCCCGGACGAGCTCTTCGCCCTCCTCGAAGGGATGGAGATGAAGTCAGCCCTCGCCGACGCGAGGAAGCGCTACGGCGAGCCGGAGCTCTTCTGACGGGCTTGGGCGGGAATTGACATCTGGGGTTGGACGGAGGAGACGAAGCTCCTCCCCCCGATGAAATCCACGGCATTCATGGCCATCGCGGCCGCGGCTCTGGCGCCCCTCTGCCTTGCCGACCCGCCGCAGGCGACCGCCAAGATCGCCGAGTTCGCGGCGTCCAGCCGGGGCGGGAAGGCCGACTACCAGGAGGTCTCGCACGGCCGGAAGCTGGACATCGACACCCTGGCGCTCCCAGGGAAGGTCACGGTCGTCGACTTCTCGAGCGACTACTGCGCCCCGTGCGAGCAGGTTGCCATGTTCCTCATTAGGTCGAGCAAGTCCTTCCCCGGGCGCTACGCGATCCGGCGGGTCGACATCAACAGGCCGGGCTTCGTCGGGATCGACTGGCAGTCGCCGGTCGCGAGGCAATTCGACCTGAAGGGGATCCCCTTCCTCGTGATCTACGACAACGGCGTGAAGGTGGCCGAGGGCGACGCGGCGAGGAAGTGGATCGTGGACGACGTCGACAGGACTTCGGAGAAGGCCAACGCCGCCGCCGAGAAATAGGCGGTCGCCCGTGCATTCAGGTCACGCCTTGCATCCGACGAGCGTCGGCTTAAACTCTTCGGGATACCTTACCCCTTGATCAAGTCGGGCGTGGCTTTCTTGGTCGGTGCGGTCGCCACGGCACTCGGGAGCGGCTCCCCGCTGGAGGCGCCGCTGCCCGCCTCCGTGCAGTTCAACCGCGACGTGCGCCCGATCATGGTGAACACCTGCTTCAAGTGCCATGGTCCCGACCTCAGGGCCAACAAGGCCGACCTCAGGCTCGACCTTCCCGAGAAGGCCACGCAGGCGAGGACGGACAAGGCCGGGCGCACGACCACCCCCCTCGTGCCGGGGAAGCCCGAGGCGTCGGAGGTCTGGCGCCGGATAAGCTCGGCCGACGGGTCGCAGGCCATGCCGCCGCCCGATTCCCTCCACCTCCTGTCGGCGCGCGACAAGGAGATCTTCAGGAGATGGATCCTTCAGGGGGCGGTCTACGAGCCGCACTGGGCCTACATCCCGCCGAGGAAGGCCGCGCTGCCCCCGGACAGCCCGGGCGCCCGGAACGAGGTCGACCGGTTCGTCAGGGCGGAACTGGCCGAGCGCGGGATCAACCCCTCGCCCGAGGCGGATCGCCGGACGCTGATACGGCGCCTCAGCCTGGACCTTCTGGGATTGCCTCCCTCGGTCGCCGAGACCGAGCAGTTTGTGGCGGACGCGAGCCCCGGGGCCTACGAGCGCGTGGTCGACCGGATGCTCGCCTCGCCGCACTACGGGGAGCGGATGGCCGTGGCGTGGCTCGACCTCGCCCGCTTCGCGGACACGGTCGGATTCCACGGCGACCAGCTCTACAACAATTTCCCCTACCGCGACTACGTGATCGATTCCTTCAACAGGGATGAGCCGTTCGACCAGTTCGCGAGGGAGCAGATCGCCGGCGACCTGCTCCCGGACGCGACCGAGGCCCAGCGGGTCGCGAGCGGCTTCAACCGGCTGAACATGGTGACCCGCGAGGGCGGCGCCCAGCCGAAGGAATACATTGCGAAGTACGCCGCCGACCGCGTCCGCACCGTCTCGACGACCTTCCTCGGGTCGACCATGGGCTGCTGCGAGTGCCATGACCACAAGTACGCCCCCTT
>PMSP01000386.1 GCA_003168315.1 Opitutaceae bacterium | reverse complement strand
GGGCGGCCGCCGGTTCAGCTTCGCCGCGCTCACGGTCGTCGGCGACCAGAAGGGCAACATCGGCGTCGGCTACGGCAAGGCCAACGAGGTTCCCGACGCGATCAAGAAAAGCACCGAGCACGCCAAGAAGAAGCTCATGCACGTGAAGCTGAAGGGCGACACGATCCCCCATGACGTCACCGGCCACTTTGACGGGGGTGTCGTCCTCCTCAAGCCGGCCTCGCCCGGGACGGGCCTGATCGCCGGAGGCGGCGTCCGCGCCGTCCTCGAGGCCGCGGGCGTCAAGAACGTCCTCACGAAGTCGATGGGCTCCAAGAACCACATCGCGGTCGTGAACGCGACGGTCAACGCGCTCCTCCAGCTCAGGCTGGCGGCGGACTTCGCCAAGCTGCGCCAGGCCTGATAAGACAATTTCACCCAAATCCGAGTTCCACGCCGCCCATCCGCGGCGCGGGGCGCCTCCGAGGAAATCCACATGAAACTCCACGAACTTAAGAACGTCCCCGGTGCCATCCACCGCAAGAAGCGCGTTGGCTGCGGCGAGGGCGGCGGCCACGGCAAGACCAGCGGGCGGGGAGGGAAGGGCCAGTCGGCCCGTTCCGGCTCGAGCATGCGCCCGGGATTCGAGGGCGGCCAGATGCCGCTCTACCGCAAGCTCCCGCACCGCGGGTTCAACAACTTCAACTTCCGCACCGAGATCGCCGTCATCAACCTGCGCGACCTCGGGGGCCTCGACGCCTCCGTCACGGAGGTCGACGGTGCGGCGCTGGCCAAGGCCGGCCTCATCCGCTCGGGCGAGACGGTCGTCAAGGTGCTGGGCGACGGCGAGATCACCCGCGCCCTCAAGGTGACCGCGGCCAAGTTCTCCGGCTCCGCCAAGGAGAAGATCGAGAAGGCCGGCGGCCAGGCGATCGTCGGGTAACGCGGCCAGCTCGATGTTTTCCGCATTCACGAACTCGTTGAAGATCCCCGAGCTTCGCTCGAGGATCTTCTACACGCTGGCGCTGCTCTTCGTGGCGCGCGTCGGCTGCGCCATACCGCTGCCGGGCATCGACCCGCACCCGCTCCAGGTCTTCTTCAACAACCAGACCGGCGGGATAAGCGGCGCGATGATCGGGCTCTACAGCATGTTCACGGGCGGCGCGCTCCTGAAGGGCGCCGTCTGCTCGCTGGGCATCATGCCCTACATCAGCGCGTCCATCATCTTCCAGCTGATGACGGCGGTCGTCCCCGCCCTCAGCCGCCTCCAGCAGGAGGGCGACGTCGGCCGCCAGAAGATCACGCAGTACACCCGCTACGCGACGGTCGTCATCTGCATCGTCCAGGGGGCCCTGACGATCCTCGCCCTCGAGAACCCCGCGAAGCTGTTCCCCGGGTATGACATCGCGACCTACGGCAACATCGTCACCGTCGGCAAGGCGAGCTTCCTGGTCACGTCCGTCATCTACCTGACGGCGGGCACCATGCTGATGATGTGGCTCGGGGAGCAGATCACCCAGCGCGGCATCGGCAACGGCGTCTCGCTCCTGATCACGGTCGGCATCCTGGCGACGCTCCCGGGCGCCGCGGCCCAGACCTACCAGTTCTTCTTCGGTCCGATCGGCACGAACGCCGGGCACGGCACCCCGCTCGCGGTCATCATGATCGTCCTCTTCTTCCTGGTGACCATGGGGATCATCATGGTGGTCCAGGGGCAGCGAAAGATACCCGTCCAGTACGCGAAGCGCGTCGTCGGCAACAAGGTGATGGGCGGACAGAGCTCGTTCCTGCCGCTCAAGGTCAACTACTCCGGGGTCATGCCGGTCATCTTCGCGCAGGCGATCCTCCTCTTTCCCCAGCAGATCATGTCGCAGCTGGGCGCCGCGTTCAACCTGCGCTTCCTGAGCGAGTTCTCCCAGAACCTGCTCCGCGGTCACTGGACATACTACACCGGCAACGCCCTCCTCATCCTCTTCTTCAGCTACTTCTGGGTCTCGGTCATGTTCAAGCCGATCCAGATCGCCGACGACCTGAAGAAGTACGGCGGCTACATCCCGGGCGTGCGTCCCGGGGAGCCGACGGCGCAGTTCCTGGACTTCATAATGACCCGCCTGACCCTGGCCGGCGCGATCTTCCTGACCATCATCGCGGTCATGCCGGACATCCTGCTCTACGAGCTCAACGTCCCCCCCAGGGTTGCTTACTTCTTCGGTGGCACGGGGATGCTGATCACGGTCGGCGTCATCCTCGACACCATGCGCCAGATCGAGACCTTCCTCCTGCAGCGCCACTACGACGGCTTCCTCAAGAAGGGGCGCATCCGCGCCCGGAGCGCCAACGCCCAGGCGGGCGCCCTCGGGGACGCCCTGGACCTGAAGGCCGTCGGCAAGCTCTGCCTCGCGGTTGGGTCGATTTTCGTCTTCGGAATCGTCATCTGGGCCACGCGCCGCTGGGGTCTCAAATGACCCCCTTTGCGCTTTACAAGTGGCCAAATGTCAGCGATATTTGACCCCTTTTCCCATTTAGGCGCTCCCGCCCAAACGAAACTCCTTCTGCTCGGTTCGATTGATTTTCGCACGGAAGAAATGATGAACCGGGCCCGTTCTTTGCAGTTAGAGCACGTCTCTCCCGCAGGCCTCATGCAGCGGGGGATTTCGCGGTCCCACGGCGCTGCCGGCGGGAACGAAGCCTCCATCCTGGCGCTCCTGCGCCGCTGGTTCTTCGCGCGCAAACCTGATGCGGGATTCGTCCTCACGGACTTCCCGGCTACGCTGCTCCAAGCGAAGGTGTTCGACGAATGGCTGGACGCCCGCGGCGAGGAAATCGACGCGGCGGTCGCCGGTTCCGGCGCCCCGGAGCCCGTCGTCGGGCACTACCGCACACTCGGCCTTCTCCACGAGGAGGCCCCCGCCCGATGATCCCGGTGAAAGACACGGATGGGATCGCCCGGATGCGCGAGGTGTGCGCCATAGCCGCCGCGGTGCTTGACCTGCTCAAGCCCCTCGTGCGGCCCG
>PMSP01000064.1 GCA_003168315.1 Opitutaceae bacterium | reverse complement strand
CCTAGTTCGGCTCCCGGGCCACTGCGTATTTACCGGGGTGTTTTTGACTGGCGGCTTGTCGGGTCAGGCCGCATATTGCTCAGTGATTATAGGCCTACCCGGCCCTCTCTCATGGCTCGCAAAATAAGCTTCATCAACTACAAGGGTGGCGTCGGCAAGACGTCACTGATCGTCAACACAGCCGCCGCTTTGGCCAAAATGGGCAAGCGCGTGCTGCTCTTCGACCTGGACACGCAGTCGAACGCGAGCATCTGGCTGCTGAAGCTTGAGCGCTGGAACAAGATCAACGCGACGGGCGAGGGCTCCATCTACTCGATTTTCGACCCGGGCAAGACCCACATCAAGGACCTCGTGATCAAGGATGTGGTCGAGGGCAAGTCCGGCGAGAAGCTGCTTCCGGGCCTGGACCTGGTCCCGACCACCTTCAACCTCGTTGACCTTGAGGCCGAGTTCACCGGGGACCCCAAGCGGCCCGCCTACCTGGTCTTCTGCGAGCAGGTCGCCATGCTGGAGCCGAACTACGACTTCATCCTCTTTGACTGCCCGCCGAACATCCTGCGCGCGGCGCAGTGCGGCGTCTTCACCTCGAACGAGATCTACGTGCCGTCGAATCCCGACGCGCTGAGCCTGATCGGCTTCACGCTGCTGGTCGACAAGCTCCAGAAGTTCCACGCCCTCTCCGGAAGTTTCCGCAAGGCGTCGATGGGGCCGCCCGCCCAGGTCCAGGGCATCGTCTTCAACTCGATCCGCACCGGCGTGGACATCGAGGTCCCGAAGATGAGGATGCAGCTCCGCTTGAACCAGTTTCGCGCGGCGAAGCGCGCCGCCGCGACCGCCAAGATCTTCACCACGNNATTGATTCGGCGACCTCCTAGATCTTCACCACGCAGATCCGCGACGCCATGGTGGTGCGCCGTTCGGTGGCCCTCGGGCTGCCGGTTATCCTTGTCGGCAGCGATGCGGCCGACGCAACAGACTCCGTCACTAACGACTACCGGAAGCTTGCGACAGAACTTGTCCAACACGAGCCGGCCTCTTAATGACCTGACATGCCCGAACCGACATTTACGGAGAAGGACTGGGATGACGTGCGTACAGCGTTTGCGAGTTCGATAATGGTCGACACGCAGATTTCCAGCCTAGCCCAGAACCTCGACGGCCCGACCTGGCCGGTAAAGTCCAAGGACGAGACTCCGGCCAAGTACATCGACCTGAGTTACGGGGAGGCCCTTGAGCTCCTGGCCCTGAAGGGGCAGTCGGCCGACAAGCTCGACCTCCTGATCACGATAATGAAGGAGACGCTCGCCTTCGACAGCCCGTTCGGGGACATGGTCGAGCAGACCGAGGCCGCCTCCATCCGCGACAACCCCCTCCTCAAGAACATGGCGAGGAGCGTCATCCCGGAGGATTTCCCGATCTCCCTCACCGCGCTCGGCGCGGACACGATCGACTTCTGCAAGCTGGAAAGCCTGAAGACCCTGGGCGAGTTCGCGGTCTTCGCCCAGGGGATGTCGCAGAACGTGATCATCGGCGGCGATTTCAGGAAGCTCCTGAACGCGCTCTCCAACCTGGACGAGGCGACCCTCGCCGAGATCCTGCCGTTTCGCAGGGGCGCCAAGGGGCTTCACCTTGTGGAGGCCCTCGGGCAGGCCACCCGCATGACGAACCCGATGCCGAAGGCCAAGGAGGCCTCCCTCTGGTTCGCCGAGGAGTTTGCCGAGGTGAAGAAGGACTTCACCGACGGCACCGGCGTGGCCAGGCAGCTCGGCGTCCTCGGCAACATCGTCCTCGAGAAGAAGGTGTCGGACCTCATCCGCCAGCTGATCAAGCCCGGCTCCGGCGGCGAGGTCGAATCGGGGAAGCCCGGATTTTTCAAGCGGTTCTTCAAGAAGTAGTGTATACTCGGTAACCTAACGAATGGCCGACCCGTCCAATATTCGGTTTCCTACCAAAAGGACTGAATCCATTGGCAACCTTTCGCTTCGGCGAAACAGGGCGGAGGCGCCCTCGCCCTTCACGGTTTCGGAGGCTACGGCCGCGGCGAGGGAGTCGATCCGCGCGATTGTGTCGGCGACGCGGCCCCCCATGGGCGGCCGGAGCGCGGCCGAGGACGCCCGGGTCGCCGAGCTCGAGCGCTCGCTCAGGCAGCTTGAGCTCAAGCTGGCCGAGCGCGAGCGGGTTGTCCAGGAGCGCGAGACGCGCCTGAAGGAGTACGAGCGCGAGCTTGCCGAGGCGGAGGCGCTCCTTGCCGCGCGCGAGCAGCTGGTGGCGGCGTCGAGGAAGTCGACCCCTGTCAACGTCTCGCCCGAGGAGAAGGCCGCGCTCGAGGGCCTGCGGGCCGAGCTCGAGCGCCAGGAGTCGGCCCTCAAGGAGGCCCAGAACTCGCTGCGCGAGCGCGAGCAGTTCATGGAGGAGAGCGAGACGCGCCTGTTCGAGAAGGTTCAGAACCAGCAGGAGCGCGAGATCGAGCTCGACCAGAGGGAGGACGACCTCAAGTCCCACCACCGGAAGAACCGCGAGGCCGAGGCCGCCGAGGACGCCGGCGCCGCGGCTGCCCTCAAGGCTGAGGACGCGGCGGCGGCTGACTCCGACGAAATGAGGGCATGAGCCTTGACGCTCCTTGCCCGGGCGCCCTATTTTGATGCAACTTTTCCCGGCGCATGACGTCCAACC
Source organism: Opitutaceae bacterium (assembly GCA_003168315.1). Taxonomy (GTDB): domain Bacteria; phylum Verrucomicrobiota; class Verrucomicrobiia; order Opitutales; family Opitutaceae; genus Palsa-1447. Next base: position 2,583 of record PMSP01000064.1, on the reverse strand, counting down.
GTTTCCCACACCCTAGCATGAGATTCCTGCGCGTTGCCCTTTGCGTTGCCTGCCTGCCGGTTGCGGCCCTGCGCGCGGACGATGGCAAGGAGGAGAAGCAGGCCCCCGAGGACATCCCGAACTTCAACCAGCTGGACGAGTACATCTACATCCCGAAGTCGACGCTGAGCATCGGGACCCGCTTCTACTTCAGGGGGCCGAAGACCACCTACTCCGGCCAGGGGACGAACCCGTCGACCGTCAACCCGGGGGCGGACGACACGGTGCTTGTCCCCAACATCTCGCGCACCTACATCGACGGCACTGTCGAGCCGGACCAGCGGATGGTGACGATCAACGCCGGCCTGGGCGGCCAGACCACGGTGCCGATCGCCCCGGACGGGCGCACCAACACCTGGGGCTACGACAACGCGAGCCAGCTCCTGCCGAACGGCAACATAGCCTTCCACACCTATTCATCCGAGATCACGGACACGGACTCCCATGACGTCTCGGGGACCGCGAACGCGGGCATTGAGCTCATCCTGGACAGGGACATGGGCAAGATCGGCAAGAGGTGGACGTGGAGCATGACGGCCGGGTTCTCCATCTCCGACATTCATTCGAGCGCCTACATCGCGGTGCCGTCGACGCTGACGACGCTGACGGACACGTACGACCTCTTTGGCCAGGTCCCCCCCGCGCCCCCCTACAATTCCCCGAACAACATCACGCAGGCGGTCTTCGGGGTCGGCGGCTCGGTCGTCTCCGGGACCTCGACCGCCTCCGCCTCGCAGGCGATCGTGCAGCAGATCCTCCTCGGCAACTTGCCGCTCAACCGCACGGAGACACCGACGCTTGAGGACACGACCAACCGCTATTTCATCGAGGGGGCCTACTACACGCTCAGGGTCGGCCCCACGATCACCATGCCGGTGGGGGGAAAATTCAAGCTGAACGTGAGCGCGGGGCCCGCCCTCATCTACTCGGGTTCCACGCTGAATATCCTCGAGGACCTGAACGTCGCCACGGGCGAGGACTTCACGACGCTCTACCAGAAGCAGAACACGAAGATCCTTCCGGGCTACTACGTGGACGTGAACCTCCAGTACCAGCTGACCGACACGGCCGGCTTCTACTTCGGCGGCCTCTACCAGGGCGCCGGGACGTACTCCCAGTCGGTGCCGAGCGGGACGAGCCCGTCGACGGGCGCGGGACTTTCCTACAACAGCCGGATCGACTTCAGCGGCCAGGAAGGCGTCAAGGGCGGGCTTACGGTCAGGTTCTGACCGCGGCCGGGTCGGAGGGCGCGAGGTCGGCCAGCACCGAATCGACTCCCCTCAGCGCCCCCGGGGGAAAGAAGCTGTTCAGGCGCATTATCACCTGCTGGATGATGCCGTCCGGGCAGGAGGCCCCGCCCGTGACCAGTATCCTGCGCGGCGGGTCGCCCGGGGCCGGCGCCGCCCCGTCCCAGAGCGGCCGGCGCTCGACGTGGGCCGCCTGGCCAGCGAGGCCCTTCGCCGGGAAGACGTAGTGCTCGGCCTCGGTCGGCGACAGGATGTTGTCCTCGCTCTGGATGAAGAAGGCGCGGTGCCCGAGGCGCTGCTCGCAGAGGCGGTAGAGCTGGTAGGTGTTGGACGAGTTCTTGCCGCCGACGACGAACGCGGCGTCCACCGGCTCCGCGAGCGCGCGGGCCAGGGCGTCCTGGTTCACCTGGGTCGCATAGCAGAGGGTGTCGTTGCGGCCCTCCCCCCCCACACGGGGGACGGCCCCAGGCTGGTCCTGCCCGAATCTTCCGGCGAAGACGTCCCGCAGGTGGGAGATGATCTCGCGGGTCTCGTTCATGAGCAGGGTCGTCTGGTTGACGACCGCGACATGGCCGAGGTCGCGCTCGGCGTCGAAGCCCTCCGTGAATTTCCCCGCGAAGAGTTCCCGGAAGCGGGAGCCCGCCGCGGGGTCCCTGCCGAGGCTCTGGATGATGTCCCCCAGGCGGCGGGTCTCGTCCATGTTCCTGACGATGACCGCGTGGGCGTGCCGGCGGGTGTTGGAGAAGGTCGCCTTGGTCTCCTCGTGCTCGTGCTTCCCGTGGATGACGACCGTGTAGCCCTCGCGCCCGTAGGTGCGCGCGGCCTTCCAGACCTTCTCGACGAGCATGCAGGTGGCGTCGTACTGGCGCAGGGCGATCCCCTTGCGGACGAGCCGCGCCTTGTCCATGTCGGTGGCCCCGAAGGCCGGGATGATGACGACGTCGTCGGGGGTCAGCGTCTCCCAGAGCTCGGGACCTCCCGGGGCGGCCAGGTGGGGGACGCCCTTGTCGGTCTGCAGGTAGCGCAGCCCCCGGCGGATCAGGTCCTCGTTCACGAAGGGGTTGTGGATCAGCTCGGAGAGCATGAACACGCGCTTGCCGGGATTCTCGGTCAGGGTCTCGTAGGCGCGCTCGATCGCGTTCTTAACGCCCAGGCAGAAGCCGAAATGGCTCGGGACCAGGTGTGGACTGCGCCGAAGTCGAGGAGGACGGGGGCCGTCGCGGTGCGCTCCTGGCGGCGGGCAAGGGCCTTTATGGCCGCGCACAGCCTCGACTGGTAGATAGCCCCCGCCTCGGCG
>PMSP01000395.1:359-3162 GCA_003168315.1 Opitutaceae bacterium | reverse complement strand
GGCACCGTGTAGCGGAACGAGTTCTCGGTGTAGAATTTCGAGACCTCGGCGTCCGTCAGCCTGAGGCCGGGGTCAAACGAGGCGTAGTCGGTGGTCGCGGTCGAGATGGTCCAGAGCGTGTCGCCCTTGCTCAGGACCTCCTTCACGTCGGCGGGCATCACGTAGCCCGGGCCCGCGAGGAGGCGGCCGAGCTTGTTCATGCGGGCGTCGTCCGAGATGACGCGCGCAATGTCGGCCTCGGTCGTGCCCGCGCCCGCCTTGAGGGAGTTGCGGAAGGCATCGTAGCGCGTGACGTCAAACTGGCCGTCGGCGCCGGCGAAGATGCGCAGGCGCTTGATGAATTCCGTGATCTCGGCCGGCGACGGCTGGGGCAGGTGCAGCTGGTCGGCGAGGTGCTGGGAGGCGACCCTCTGGTACATGTAGTAGTTGATCTGCTCCTGGCTGACGTTCGCCGCGCCGTACTGGAGCTCGGCGCTCATGCGCGCGTCCGATACGAGCGCGGTGGCCTCCTGCTGGGAGGCGATGTTGTGGCCGAAGTAGTCCCGGGTTGCCGAGGTGCGCTCGGCGCGGCCGATGCCGGGGGTCGATCCGATCGTGAAGATGAAGGGGATCACCATGCCGATCAGGAGGACCGCGAAGATCAGGCGAAAGTGGTGCTGGAAGGTGCGCTGGATCCAGGAAATCATTGGGGTAAAAGGGACCCGAGGCTAGGACGCCTCGGGGGGCTGGCAACGCTTTAATTGGCGGCCGGCTCCTCGGAGAGGAGGTCCTCGACCGACTTGCTGAAAAACCCCTCGCGGCCCGCGCGCTCGGTCTCGGCCTCGAAGCCGGCGACGACGGGGTCAAGCCGGTACACGGCGTCCCCGCCCGGGTCGACCCCGAGGTTGTCGGCTGCCAGCTTGAAGTCGAAGAGCGTGATCCGGCTCAGCGGCCGGGTGGGCTGGTAGCGGATCTCGCCGGAGCCGGGGGCCGACTGCACGGCCATGACGAAACCCGCGCCGACGATGCGGTTGAGGCACTCGTTGACGATCTGGGCGGGCAGCCTGACCGCGTCCGAGAGCTCGAAGGCCGATATCGGCGGCTGCCCGGAGTGGAACCGGCGGCATATGGCCATCAGGACCGCGAGGGAGAGCCGCTCGCGGTTCGCCGCGCTCAGGCCGCCCCAGGCCATGCGGCCGTTGCGCACGTGGACGTTCTGGACGGCGTAGCTTATCTGGCCCCCGACCAGGACGAAGATCCAGAAGATGAAGAGCCCGAACATGAGGACCGGGATGATCCCGAGGGAACCGAAGAGGCTCCGCGTGAGGAGGACGCGCCTCAGGTAGAGGAACTGCAGGAAATTGTTGAGCGTGAGGAGGACGGCGACGGCCAGGGCGCCGTAGAACGCGGCGCTCCAGCGCACCTTGGTGTTCGGGATCGCCCGGTAGAAGACCGTCAGGACGGCCACCAGCATCACGAACGAGAAGGACGGCAGCGACCAGCGCAGCCCCTCGGCGATCGCCGCCCCGAAGGGGAGCCTGCCGACGAACACGTTCACGAAGGCGCCCGCCCCGAGGAGCGCGGCCGCCGCGAAGAAGAGGATGCCGCCGAGGGTGAGGACGGTCCAGTAGAGCGCCACCCGCATCAGGATCGTCCGCCCGCGCCGCACGCCCCATATGTCGTTGAACGCGTCCTCGATCGACTTGAAGAGGAAGAGGACGATCATGACGAGGATGAAGGCGCCGACGACCCCGGCCGTCTCGTTGCGCGCCCCCTTGATGAAGCCGTTGATCATCCCGACCAGCTGCGGGTTCACGGGCGCCCTGCCGCCGTTCTCCAGGCTCTCGTACTGGCCCAGCTGCGGCGCCACGAAGTTGATCACGCGGTTCAGGGCGTCGACGGCTATGTTGGGGTCCCTCTCCCCGAAGAGCGTCGAGGCGACCAGCATGCCGATCGCGATCAGGGGCCCGAGGCCGAGGAGCGAGCTGAAGCTCAGGTCCGCCGCCCGGCTCGCCGTCTTCGTCTCGTGGAACGTGGTGGCCGTCGTCGAGACCATCCTCAGGAGCGCATAGATGAGGCCCCTCGGCGACTTGTCATTCAGGAGGGACGCCTGCCAAATGTCCTCCTTCCAGAGCCCGCGGAGCCTCGTTCCGATGCCCGTGAGCCGCATCGATGGTTCCTAGACCGAGAGCAGGAAATAGGCGGTTGCCGCCGACCCGGCGACGCCGAGCGCGGAGACGACCAGGACCGGCAACATGTCGACCCAGATCGTCGCGAAGTAGAGCCCGACGGCCCCCGTGGCCTCCGCGATCATCGGCAGCGGGGTCCCCTGGACGAAGAAGACGAAGCCGAAGAGCCCGAGGCCGAGCGCGGCCCGGAAGCGGACCATCGGGTAGAAGGTCACGACGCCAAGGCCGAGCATCACGGCCACGAAGAGGTCGAACGCGCCGAGGAGGATGAGGGGCTGCTCCATTATCTTGTTCAGGTCCGCGGCGGCGATGGCGTCTGCGCCGGGCAGGATCTCCCCCGCGGCGGCCAGGACGAGGCAGGCGACGGCCGACCACATCCCGATCCGCGCGGCGTGCGCCTGCATGATGCCCGGGTCGACCTTGTCCTTCGTCTCGTCGGTGCGGCCCTCGGCGCCCGCGAGCATCTCCTGGACGGTGATGGGCGCCAGGGAATCGTTCCTCGCCGGCGCCACGGCCTCCTTGGCCTTCATGCGCAGCTTCCGCTTCTCCGGGAAAATGGCGCCCTTCAGCTCGTCGTTCGCGCCGATGACGGCCCAATCCTCCAGGGCCGGGTCGTACCAGAGGGTCTCGACCGT
>PMSP01000395.1:0-226 GCA_003168315.1 Opitutaceae bacterium | reverse complement strand
AGGTAGAGGCAGAGGAAGTGCGGGGACAGGGTCTCCGAGGCGAGCCGGACCGCGTCGGCGAACTTGAGGAGGCGGCGCGCCAGGGCGACCTCGCCCGGGGTCTGGAAGGCGTCCGCCCCCGACTCCGCGGCCGGGTCGCCGCACGCGAGCCCGTGGCGCCGGAAGATGGAGCGGATCCGGGCGACCGCATAGAGGAGGTAGGCGGCCGTGTTACCCTCGAGGGAAA
>PMSP01000111.1 GCA_003168315.1 Opitutaceae bacterium | reverse complement strand
TCCTTGCGCCAGCCGACCAGCGACTTTGTCTCGGCCTCGCCGAGGGAGCCCTCCGCCTTGGGCTGCTCCGAGAGCTTCACGTCGGCATGGTCGGCGGCCGTGAGCTTCTTCCCGTCGAACTCCCGGACATTGTTCATCACGTACTCGTCGACGGTCTCGTAGCAGAACAGGACCTCGAGGTTGCGCGCCCTGAAACCCTCAAGGTACGGGCCGGCCTCGATCGCCTCGCGGCTGGGGCCCACCAGGTAATAGATCTCCTTCTGCTCCGCCCCCATGCGGGAGACGTAGTCGGCGAACGAGGTCGCCTTCCCCTTCTCGGTGAGCGACGACTCGAAGCGGAGCAGCTTCGTGAGCGGGTCCTTGTGGGTGTAGTCCAGCGCGGCCCCCTCCTTCAGGAACACGCCGAACTCCCGGTAGAACTCCGCGTACGAGTCCGGCCGGTCCCTGAGCTCCTCCTCGAGGAACTTGAGGAACCGCTTGGTGATGACCCGGTTCAGCTTCTCGACGAGCGAGCGGTCCTGCATCGTCTCGCGCGAGATGTTGAGCGGCAGGTCCTCGCTGTCGACGACGCCCTTCAGGAAGCGCAGCCATTCCGGGAGCAGGTCCTTCGGGTGGGAGTCGATCAGGACCTTGCGGCAGTAGAGGGCCACGGCGGGCTCCAGCCTCGCGAGGCCGATCTTCTCGGTGTTGTCCTTGGGGACGAAGAGGAGCGCGTTGATCGAGATCGGGGCGTCCGCGCTGAAGTGGAGGCGGAGCCGGGGCTTCTCGGAATCGTGGGCCTGGAACTTGTAGAACTCGTCGTACTCCTCCTCCTTGATCTCGCTCTTTCCCCGGAGCCAGAGGGCCTGGACGGTGTTGATGCGCTTCCCGTTCAGGTTGATCGGAAAGGAGACGAACGCGCTGTAGCGCTCGATGATCTCCCGGACCCGCCACTCCTGGCTGAACTCGGAGCACTCGTCCGTCAGCTCGACGACGATCTTCGAGCCCCGGCGCTCCCCTGGGCTGTCCTCGATCGCGAAGCTGCCGGCCCCGTCGCTGGTCCAGAGGAGGCCCGACTCGGACTCCCTCCATGAGTGGGTGTAGACCTTGACGGTCTTCGCCACCATGAACGCCGAGTAGAAGCCGACGCCGAACTGCCCGATCAGGCCCGCGGCCTTCTGGTCTCCTTCGCCGAGGGCCTTCACGAAGGCCTTCGAGCCCGAGTGCGCGATCGTGCCGAGGTTCTCGATCAGCTCGGCGCGCGTCATCCCGATCCCGAAATCCTGGATCGTGAAGGTCTTCGCCTTGTCATCCGTCGTTATGTTGATCTCGAGCTCGAGCTTGTCGTCGAAGATGGACTTCTCCGTCAGCTGGAGGTGCCTCTGCTTCTCCAGCGCGTCCGACGCGTTCGACACCAGCTCCCGCACGAATATCTCCTTCTCCGTGTAGAGGGAGTGGATGACGATATCGAGCAGCTGCTTGATCTCGGCCTGGAATTCGAAGGTCTGGGGGGTGTCGGTGGGCATGGTCGTGTGAAAAGGAGGACGGTCAGCCTATTCCGATCGGGGCAAAAATCAACGCCGCTCGGGGCTTACACCGCCGAACTTGGCTAGGCCGGGTCCCTCCTCGCGACAAACCACTCGAATTTGGCGCTTAAGACTAGGGTTCCCGAACCGTCGAATACCTCGACCGGTATCGCGGCCAGGCCCCGTCCCCTCGTGGACACCCCGGAGCACAGCGCCTCCGCCAGATCGCGTGTATCCCCATACCTCGAGTAGATGGCGCCCGAGGCGGCCTTGCGGAATCTCGCGTCCACACGCCTCACGACCGGGACCACGCCGAATCCCAGGCCCCCGAGCCCCCTGACCAGGAATTCCCCGCTGGTGGCCTCGGCGAGCGCCAGGATGGCGCTCGCGTGCACCGTCCCGAGATGGTTCGTGTAGCGCTCGCGCGCGGGCAGCTCAAATACGCCCCCCTCGCGGGTGGAGCGCTCGAGGCCGATCAGCCGATTGAAGGGTAGCGCCGCTATCTCCATCACTTTTCGTCCATGATCATCTCGCTCACGATCACCCAGTGCCCGTCGCGCTTGGCAAGAACGTCGAGGTAGTGCGATTTCCGGGGATCCATTTTCCTGCCGGTTTCGTCGTCCACCTGGCCGGCGCTCTGCTCGAACCCGTGGCCGATGGCGACGTCCGGGGTCACGAACTGCACCTCGGTGACGATCTGGCTCGTGTTCTTTCCCGAGCGGTATCCGGCCTTGGCGAAAAGCCTGATTAGGAACTTCTGGATCTGCTCGCGCCCGACCAGATGCACGCCGAAGGGATTGAGCCAGTCGGCGTCCGCCGCATACGCACTCGCGACCTTTGGCGCGTCGTAGGTGCTGAAGCCGTCCTCGACCCTTCCGAGGACGGCGAGGATGTCGGAGCGATCGTCTGCCCGCGCCCGGGGTCCCGAAAGGACGGCGAAAGCCAGTGAAAATGCGACAAGGCCAGTGGTTCTTGGTGTCATGGTGGATCTGGGTTGGCGGGAAGGCCTGGCGTCAGGGGAGCCGGATCTGGAATGTGCGGTAGTCGTCCTTGATTTGCCTGAATCCCAGGTGCTCCCAGAACCGCATCCCCGCGGGGTTGTTGTCCTCCACGTACAGGTTGCATCTCCTGATGCCGCTCCTTGAGAGGGCGGCCAGGCACCTGGCCGTCAGGGCCCGGCCGACGCCCTGCTTCCGGAATCCCGGGACGACCGCGAGGTGGCGCAGGATCCCCCGGCGCCCGTCGTGCCCGCACAGGACGGTCCCGACTATCCCCTTGCCGGAGGTCGCGACAAAGCAGAGGCCCGGGTTCCTCCCCAGGTAGAGCCTGATCCGCCCCCGTGAGTCATCCTCCCCAAGGCACATCCCCTCCGCCTCGGCCCAGATGCGGTACACGGGGTCGTAGTCGGCGAGCACCATGGGCCGGATTCGTGTCACTTGGGGCCCGATCGTCCCAAGGGGATCCCCCATTTTCAATCCGATACGCCTGCTTCCCGTCCGGGGGCGCCCGGCCCGCGCGGGGTTGAAGAAACGCGAAAATCATCGTTGTGTGTCCGGGCAACATGAAATCCACCGCCGCAAGCCGTCCCATTCATCCCGACGTCCGGATCGGCCACGTCCACCTCAAGGTCGCGAACCTCGACCGGGCGCTGCGCTTCTACTGCGGCGTCCTCGGTTTCGAGCTCATGCAGCGGATCGACTCGAGCGCGGCGTTCATCTCGGCCGGGGGCTACCATCACCACATCGGCCTCAACACCTGGGAAAGCCTCGGCGGCTCGCCGCCGCCTGCGGGGACGACGGGGCTCTACCATCTCGCGGTCGTCTATCCGACGAGGGCCGAGCTGGCCGACGCCCTCCGCCGCCTCATTGCCGCCAAGGTTCCCCTGGACGGGGCCTCGGACCACGGGGTCAGCGAGGCCCTCTATCTCCGGGACCCGGATGACAACGGTGTCGAGCTCTACTGGGATCGCCCCCGCGCGGAGTGGCCCAGGGACGAGAAGGGCGGCGTGGCCATGTACACCCGCAGGCTGGACCTGGACGGGCTCCTCTCCCTCTCGAAGGCGGGCGCTCCCTAGCCGCCCAGGTACGCGGCCTTGAGCTGCGGGTTCTTCCGGAGGTCGGCGCTCGCGCCCTCCATCGTCACGTGCCCGGTCTCGAGGACATAGGCGTACGTGCTGATCTCGAGCGCGAGGTTGGCGTTCTGCTCGACGAGAAGGATCGCGATCCCGCGGTCCCGGTTGATCTCGATTATCCTCTCGAAGATCGTGCTGATCAGCCTCGGGGCGATGCCGAGCGACGGTTCGTCCAGCATGAGGAACTTTGGCTCCCCCATGAGCGCGCGCCCTATGGCCAGCATCTGCTGCTCGCCGCCGGAGAGCGTCCCGGCCGTCTGGCGGAGCCGCTCCTTCAGGCGCGAGAATATCCCGAAGACATAGTCGCGGTTCCTTGCGATCGCCGCCTTGTCCTTCTGCAGGTAGGCGCCCATCGAGAGGTTCTCGTCGACCGTTAGGTTCGAGAATATCATGCGGCCCTCCGGGACGTGCCCGATCCCGCGGGCCACGATGCGGTGCGCGGGGAGGCGCGTTATGTCCTCGCCCATGAATCTCACGCTGCCGGAGGTCGGCCTGAGGAGCCCCGACACGGTCCTCAGGGTGGTGGTCTTGCCCGCCCCGTTGCCCCCGATCAGGGTCACGATCGTCCCCTTTCCCACCCTGAGCGAGACGCCCCGGAGCGCCGAGATCGCCCCGTAGGAGACCGAGAGTTCCGATATCTCCAGCATGGGGGTCAGTGGTGGGCGAGGCCCGTCGCCTCGCCGAGGTACGCCTCGATGACCTTGGGGTCGCTCTGTATCTCGGCCGGGGTCCCCTCGGCGATCTTGACCCCGTAGTCGAGGACCGCAACCCGGTGGCAGACCCCCATGACGACCTTCATCGAGTGCTCGACAAGGAGGATAGAGAGCGAGAACTCCCGGTGGATCCTCTGGATGAGCGACATGAGCTCGACCTTCTCCGACGGGTTCATGCCCGCCGCCGGCTCGTCCAGGAGGAGGAGCCGCGGCCGCGTGGCGAGGCAGCGGACGATCTCCAGGCGGCGCTGGTCCCCGTAGGGAAGGCTTGTCGCGGGGGCGTCCCTGAAGCGCCGCAGGTTGAACAGCTCGAGGAGCTCGTCGGCGCGGCGCCCGATGGAGGCCTCGTCGGCCCTGAAGGAGCGCATCCGCACCAGCGCCTGCACGGCGCCGCTCGAGCGGTGGAGGTTGCAGGCGACCCGCACGTTGTCGAAGACGGAGAGGCTCTTGAAGAGGCGGATGTTCTGGAAGGTCCGGGCGATGCCCGCCTCGACCACCTGGTCGACCCTGAGGCCGGCGAGGTCGACCCCGGCCGAGCGCACCGTGCCGCTCGTCGCGTCGTAGACGCATGTCACCAGGTTGAAGACGGTCGTCTTGCCGGCGCCGTTCGGCCCTATCAGCCCCACCAGGTCGCCCTCGTCCACCACGAGGTCCAGGGCATTGACGGCGGTCAGCCCCCCGAACCGGATCGTCGCCTTGTCGAGCTGCAGGATGGGTTCGGGCATGGGTCGGGCTCAGCTGCCGGCCGGCCAGAATTTCCGCCGCAGCCGCGAGGCGATCGCGGAGTAGTCGAAGTTGAAGAGCCCCTTGGGCCGCACGAGCATGAGGACGATGAGGAGGAGCGAATAGAGCACCATCCTGTACTCGTCCACGGCGCGCAGCACCTCCGGCAGGACCGTGAGGAGGATCGCGGCCAGGATCACGCCGGGCGTGTTGCCCATCCCCCCGAGGATCACCATGACGACGATCTCGATGCTCTTCGTGAAGTCGAAGCCGGTGGGCGTGATCGTCAGCTTGAAGTGCCCGTAGAGGCCGCCGGCGACGCCGGCGAAGAACGCCCCCACCACGAACGCCACGATCTTGTAGCGGGTCGTGTTCAGGCCGACCGCCTCCGAGGCCACCTCGTCGTCGCGCGTTGCGACGAAGCCCCGGCCGTAGGTCGACCGGACGAGGCAGACGACCGTGAACACGGTCAGGGCGGCAAAGGAGTAGACCCAGAACACCGTCGTGTAGTTGGGGATCCCATTCAGCCCGAGGGCGCCCCCGAGCGCGTCCACGTTCTGGAATATGACCCGGATGATCTCCCCGAAGCCCAGGGTGACCAGGGCGAGGTAGTCCCCCTTGAGCCTAAGGGAGGGGATGCCGACCGCGACCCCGGCGAGCGCCGCGCCAAGGCCGCCCACCAGCAGCGCCCCGAGGAAGAGGAGGCCCTGCTGCACCGCGGTGCCGCCTGAGTCGCCGAGTATCCTCGGGCCGGCCAGCATCGTGATCGCCGCGGAAAGGTAGGCGCCGACCGACATGAACCCGGCGTGCCCCAGCGAGAACTGCCCCGTGTAGCCGTTCACGAGGTTCAGCGAGACGGCGAGGATGATGTTTATGCCGACCCCGGTGATGACGTCCAGGTAGTAGGGGTCGATGTGGTCCGAGAAGTACGAGACGCCGAACGCCACAAGGACGGCGGCCAGGAGGGCGATCAGGGGCTTGGGCATCGTCGTCCCCCGGGCTATACCTTCTCGGCCCTGTACCGGCCGAGGAGCCCCGCCGGCCGGAAGAGGAGGATCCCGATCAGTATCGCGAACGCGATCGCGTCCTTGTACGTGGACCACCGGGAGCCGTCGACGAATGTCTCCACCATGCCGAGGATGAGGGCGCCGAGCGCGGCCCCGGGGATGTTGCCGACGCCGCCGAGGACGGCGGCGACGAACGCCTTCAGGCCCGGCACGACCCCCATCAGCGGGTCGATCGAGGGGTAGTTGAGCGCATAGAGGACGCCGCCCGCCCCCGCCAGGGCCGAACCGAGCCCGAACGTGAACGAGATGACGACGTCGATGTTGATCCCGACGAGCTGCGCCGCCTTGGGGTTCAGGGCCACCGCCCGCATCGCGGTGCCGATCTTCGTCCCATGGACCGCGAACTGGAGCCCGACCATGAGGACGGCCGCCACCACGATCACGGTCACCTGGTTCATCGAGATGATCAGGCCGTGGAGCGAGATCACCTTGGCCGGGAAGATCGCGGGGAAGGCGCGCGGCGTCGCCCCGAACACCAGCTGGCCCGAGTACTCGAGGAAGAGCGACATGCCTATGGCCGTTATGAGGACGTTCAGGGTCGGGCCGCCCCTGAGCGGCCGGTAGACCAGGCGCTCGATCACGATCCCGAGGACCGCGCAGCCGGCCATCGCCGCCGCTAGGGCGGCGAGCCCGCCCCAGAACGTGCCGTGGGGAAGGAGCCCGCCCACGAAGTAGCCGATGAACGCGCCGACCATGAAGACATCCGAGTGCGCGAAGTTGATGAAGCGCAGGACGCCGTACACCATCGTGTACCCGAGCGCTATCAGGGCGTAGATGGCGCCGAGCGAGAGGCCGTTCAGGAGTTGCTGGAGGAACTCCGTCATGCAGCAGGCCTAGGGCGCCACGCTCTGTACAAATTTGAACTTGCCGTCCTTCACCATGATGACGACCGCGGCCTTGGTGGCATTGCGGTTCTTGTCCATCGTGGTCGAGCCGGTGACGCCCTCGAAGTCCTTCGTCGCCGCGAGCGCGTCCCGGATGGCCGGCCCGTCGGTCGAGCCCGCGCGCCGGATGGCGTCGACCATCACCTTCGCCGAGTCATACCCGAGCGCGGCCATGGCGTCCGGCGTCTCGCCGTCGAAGCGCGCCTGGAACTTTGCGACGAAGGCCCTCACGGCGGGGGTGTCCACCTGCGGGGAGTAGTGGGTCGAGTAGTAGCATCCCTCCACGGCCGAGCCGCCGATCGCGATCAATTCGGGGGCCTCCCACCCGTCGCCGCCGAAGAGCGGCATGGTCATCTCGAGCTCGCGGGCCTGCCTGCAGATGAGCGCCGCCTCCGTGTAGTATCCCGGGACGAAGATCCCGTCGACCCCCGCCGCCTTGATAGCCGTCAGCTGCGCGTTGAAGTCCTTGTCGCCCTCCGTGTACTTCTGCTCGATGACGATCTCGCCGCCATCGGCGACGAAGCGCTCCTTGAAGTACTTCGCGAGCCCCACGCTGTAGGCGGAGGAGACCGAGGTCAGGAGCGCCACCCGGCGCAGGTTGAGCGTTTCCTTGGCGAACTTCGCCATGACGGTGCCCTGGAAGGGGTCGATGAAGCACACCCGGAAGATGTAGTTCCCGATCTCGGTCACCTTGGGGTTGGTGGACGAGGGCGAGATCATCGGCGTCCTGTAGGCCTGGCAGATCGGCGCCGCCTCGAGCGAGCGCATCGACGCCACCTCGCCCAGGATCCCGACCACCTTCTCGCGCGAGATGAGCTTCTTCACGATCGTCGCGGACTCGCCCTGCTTCGTCTGGTCGTCCTCCGTGACGAGCTCGATCTGGCGGCCGAGGACGCCGCCCGCGGCGTTCAGCTCCTCGACCGCAAGGAGCGTCCCCTTGTGGGAGGACTGCCCGAAGGCCGCCTCCTTCCCGGTCAGCGAGGCGTACTCGCCGATCTTGATCGTGTCCTCGGCGAAGGCGGCGGCCGACAGGGCCGCGGCGGCCATGAGCGCACATAGGGGACGGAGGAAGCGTGTCATGATAATTGCGTGGCGGCAGACAATGGGAGGCGGTGCCCAGTTTCAACCGAATTGCCTTGTTTATTTGCGTACTGGGGCCGGCGCCGCTTCGATTGCGCCCGTTGAACACGTTTGACCGGCACCTCCTGCGCGAGTGGCTCTCGATCCTCGGGATGACGCTCGTCCTCGCGTGCGGCCTCCTGCTCGTGCAGGTGATGTACGACGACTTCAGGGACCTCCACGAGGCGGGGGCGCGGGCAACCGACCTCGGGACCTACATCGTCGTGGCGATCCCGGGTTTCCTCGCCCTGACGCTCCCGATCGTCCTCCTCGCCTCGACGCTCTATGTCCTTGGCAAGCTCCACAAGGCGAACGAGCTGACGGCGATGCGCGCGGCCGGCGTCGGCTTCGGGAGGCTGATGGCCCCGATATGGCTGGTCGGCCTCCTCTGCTGCGCCCTCTCGTACTGGCTCAACTCCTACGTCGTCCCGTGGTCCGTCGAGAAGACGCGGGTCATGAAGGAGGAGTTCCAGTTCAGGAAGGAGTCCCACACGCTCGCCGAGGACCGGATCGGTGTGATCTTCAGCGTCGGCTTCGACAACCCGTACCCCCGGCGGATGTGGTTCTTCAACCGGTACAGCAAGTACACGAACAAGGGCTACGGAGCCAGCGTCACCGAGATGGACGTCAAGGGCCGCGAGACAAACCGCATCGTCGCCACCGAGGCGTGGTACGACGAGGCCCGGCACGGTTGGGTCTTCAGGGACGGCCGCGAGATGGGCTTCGATCCCGACAAGGGCGAGAACATCACCTCCACGCCCTTCCGGGAGAAGGTCTACACCCGCTTCCAGGAGGACCCGCGGCTCATGCTCCTGATCGACAGGAGGCCGGTCGACCTCACGTCGACGGAGCTCCGGGAGCTGATCGACTACCAATCCCGCGTGAACAGCGTGAAGAGC
>PMSP01000147.1 GCA_003168315.1 Opitutaceae bacterium | reverse complement strand
GCAGCCATTCCAGCCGCTTCACGGCGTTCGCCAAGCGAAATTCCGGAGCCGGCCGGACCGGTGGTCCAGCCCGCGCCGATCGCCGGCCCCGGGCCCGGGGTTTTCAGGTCGCGTTGCGGGGAGCCCAGACCAACTGTGGGCCGCCGCCGGCGACGCCCGCGCCACTCGGCGATATCCGTGATCAAGAACAAAATCCAAGGCCTCCTGCGCCGCCTGGGCGCCTATGACCGGCTGCAGGAGACCCTCGCCTATGACTGCTACCGCTCCCTGCGGTTTGGCCGGCCGGTGATGTGGCGGCGCAACGAGCGCCGCTTCTACCAGGCGTTCTTCTCCCCGCCGCCCAGGAATTTCCTGGTCTTCGACGTCGGGGCGAACCGCGGAAGGCGAACCGAGCTTTTCCTGAGGCTGGGGGCGAAGGTGGTCGCCGTGGAGCCGGACGCGCTGAATCAAAGGCTCCTCGCGAGGAGATTCTTCGGGAGGCCGGTCACCGTGGTGGGAAAGGCCGTCAGCGAGGAGAACTCGGTTGCGACCCTGCGGGTGCACGCACCCGGCTCGGGCCTGAACTCGCTGAGCGACAAATGGGTCCGGATGCTCGCCGAGGACGACAAGAGGTTCGGGAGCCGGCAGGAATTCTCCGGGAGCCAGGAGGTTGAAACGGTGACGCTTGAGTCGCTGATCGACGCGTATGGGGTCCCGCACTACATCAAGGTCGACGTGGAGGGGCACGAGCCGAGCGTCCTGCGCGGGCTCAGGCGCCCGGTCCCGTTCCTCTCGTTCGAGGTCAACCTGCCCGAGTTCCTGGCCGAGGGGATCGAGTGCGTGGGCATCCTCGGGCGCCTGAGCGCAGGCGGCGGCTTCAACCTATCCCCCGACTGCCAGGGCGGCCTCTCGCTGCCCCGCTGGCTCGCGGCCGCCGAGTTCACCGGGGTCCTGCGCGGCCGCCGGGAGGAGTCGGTCGAGGTGTTCTGGCGGAGCCAGGGGGCGGAGTAGGCCCACGCGAAGTATTGTCAGCCGCGGCAAGCGGCTTCACCGTCATCCGGAGTGTCCGCCGCGCCCATACACCCCGCCAGCCGCCGTGAGCGGGCGATACGGCTCACCGTGGCCGCCTCCGTGGGAGCCAAGGGGTTCTCGATCGTGTGCACGTTTATCCAGGTCCCGCTGGCGCTCCACTACCTGGGGGCCGAGGCCTACGGGTTCTGGGTCACGCTCTTCAGCATCATGCTGGTCCTCAACTTCGTAGATTTCGGGCTCGGCGTCGGTATGCAGCACGCGATGGCGAGGGCCTACGGGACGGACAACGCGGAGTCCATGAAGCGGGCGTTCTGGACGGGCGCGGCGGCGCTCGCCGTCCTCGGAGTCGTGATCCTCGCCGCCGGGGTCGCCGCGGCATGGCTCGGCGCGTGGCCCGACATACTGCATATCAGGGACACGGAGCTCAGGAGGGAGACTCCCGCGGCCCTTTCGATAGCGGTGGCGGCGTTCGCGCTTGGGCTTCCCTTCAACGCCGTCGCCCGGCTTGCGGCTGCGGTCCAGCGCGGCTGGATACATGCGATCTGGATAGCCGCGGGAAGCGCACTGTCGCTCGGATTCGTCGCCCTCGCCGCCCATGCGCACTGGGGCTTCCTGGGGTTCCTGGCCGCAAGCCTCCTCGTGCCGACGCTGCAGGGCATCGGCCTCTTTGTCCACCTGCTCGGTGGGCTCGGCTGGAGCCTCTGGCCGACGGCGCTCGCCCCGGCCGCCGAGCTCCGGGGCATGCTGCGCTCGAGCCTCTACTTCGCCTTCCCCCAGTTCGGCCTGGCGCTCGTCCAGTCCATGCCGGCCATCGCCATCTCGGTCGCAGCAGGCGCCTCCGCCGTGACCGGGTACAATCTCCTGATTCGGATGTTCAGCCCATTCCAGCAGGGCCAGCAGATCCTGCTTAACCCGATCTGGCCGGCGTACACGGAGGCCCACTCGCGCGCCGACCATGCGTGGGTCACGAGAACCTACCTGCGGACGGTCGGAGCGTTCTTCGTCCTCGCGCTGGGGATCGCGGCAGTCGCCTGGAAGTCCCATGCGCTCCTCAGGCTCTGGATCGGGCCGAGCGCGGTGTTCGCGGGACCGCACCTCACGATGCTGGTGGCTGCGTGGTGCCTCCTGCAGATGGCCGCGCAGCCCTGCGTCTTCTACCTCATGGGAATCGGCAGGCTCCACCAGCTCGCGTGGGTGGCGACGCCGGGCCTCCTCGTCTCGTCCTTCGCCCTCCTCCTCGGATCCCGGGGCGGAACGGCGACATCGGTGCTCGGATACGGATCGCTCGCGCTGGCGGTCACCCTGCTTCCCCCGCTCGCCTGGGAAACCGCACGGGCCATGAGGGCCAGCAAGGCCGAGGCCTGCCGCCCGTGAACGTCGTCATCCTCAAGCTGAACAAACTGGGGGACGGCGTCGTGTTTGTGCCGGCGGTCCAGGCCCTTCGCAGGAGCTGCCCCGACTGGCAGATCACGCTTGTCACGACCCCGAACGAGTCCGGCCTATTCGGAGGCCCGCTGGGCCCGCAGGAGACGTGGGCCTGCCCGAAGTCTGTCTTTGAGCGTTCCTACCGGAGGCCCTGGGTGCTTGCGCAGTGGATCTGGGCGGTCCGGCGCAAGGGAGCCGAGGCCTGCCTCGTCTCGTTCGACCAGGGCAATGCCGCGCACGCCGTCGCAAAGTTCAGCGGCGCGCGGGTGCGCATCGGCGGGAACCTGGACCATGTCCGGTTGGGTCGAACCCTGACGGAGGAGGTCCCGCCGCCGGAGGACGGCCGCCCCGTTACGTGGAACTGGCGGATGGCTCGCGCGCTCGCGCGCTCGTTCGGGCGCGACGCGGGATGGCCGGCCGAGCCCCCGCCGCCCGACCTCGGGCACCTCCTTCCGCGGGGGCCCCGCAAGCGGGGAAGCCGGCGGCGCGTCGTCGTCCACCCGGGCGCGGGCGGCCTCCTCAACCAATGGGGAACGCGCCACTTCGCCTCCGTCGCCCAGTCGCTCTCGGCTGGGAACGAGGTCATATGGATAACCCGCGGCGCCGAGGCCCCGGCGCCGGAGGGCACCGTCGGCGCCCCGGTCGGGTCGCTCGTGGAGCTGGCGGAATGGCTCGCGAGCGCCGATCTCTTCCTTGTGAACAACTCGGGGCCGATGCACCTCGCGAATGCCCTCGGGTGCGCGGGGGTCGCCGTCACCGGCCCCTCGGCGTTGGGCTGGGATCCCTATTGGCACCGGGAGCGGTGGACAGTCCTCAGGCACCCCGACCTCTACTGCGCGCCGTGCGAGAGGGTCGACCGGAAGCTCAAGGCCTGCGCCAACATCCCGAGCCCGATGGCCTGCCTCGAGTACTGGACCGCCGAGAAGGTGCTCGGGGCATGCAGGGCCCTCCTCGAGCGGCCGGGGGGGGGCCAATCATGAATCCCCGCCTGCGGGTGGCCCTGTTCGGCGGCGCCGCCGCCGTCCTCGGCGCGATGATCGGGATCGACATTGCGGACGAGAGCTACGGGGCGGCGGTCCTGGTCGCGATGGCATGCGCGTGGCTCGTCGTCAGCCGCTGGAGCGCAGCAAGGCCCGACGCCTGGCTCGTCGCCGCCGCCTTTGTGGGCTACGTCGTCGGCAACCGGGGATTCGCGCAGCTGCAGCCCTCGAACCTGATCCCGCTCCTGCCCGCCGAGGCCGTGCTCCTCGTCTCCATCCCCGCGCTCATCGTGCGGATGGCCTTCAAGGCGTGCGCGGGGGTCCGGAGGGACGCCCTCAACTACTCCATCCTCGCATGGATGCTCTTCGGCAACATCCGGCTCCCGCTCGACGTGAACCTCTTCGGGGTGATCGCGCTTCGCGACTATGCGATGATCTATTACGCGGCGTTCTTCTTCGTCGCGCAGGCCTTGGGGGACCACGGTCCCTCCAGGGAGCTCCTCAAGAGGTCCCTCACGGTCGCCTTCGTCGCCCTTATGCCCGCGGTCGTCAGCATACTGGTGGCGCCCGACTTCCTCCTCGACCATCTCACCTGGCGGGGGATCCCGATCATCTTCCACAAGAGCGACCTCATTGCCACGTCGCTAGCGGGCGGCTTCTTCTGGCTCTGGAGCCGGTGGGACAAGACCCACCGCCGCGCGTGGCTTGTGGCGGCGGCGGCGAGCCTGCTCTTGATCGGCGGGATGGTGTCCCCCCGCGCGGGAATGATCGGCGGCGCCGCGGTGACGATCCTGTGGCTCCTTGTCGGCCGCTGGCGGATCGCGGCGTTCCAGGCGGGGACCGTCGCCGCGGCCTGCGTCCTCGCGATTGCGAGCCTCAGCTTCACGGGCAAGGACGTGAAGACGTCCATCCCCTACTCCATGTACGAGCATGCGGTCTCGATCTTCGACCCGGCGGGGACCGGCACCTACGTGAACGGCGAGAGCGGCGACCCCGGAGCCAACAACCAGTTCCGGCTCATATGGTGGCGGGACGTTATCGAGGACACCCTGGCGACGAGCCCCGTGTTCGGCCTCGGGTTCGGGACTGACCTGTCGACGCGATTCCTGGCCGACTACGACCTGCTGTCCGACGAGACCTTCGTCACCCGCAGCCCGCACAGCATGCTCGTGACCGTGCTGGGCAGGATGGGGCTCGTGGGGTTTGCCGCATGGGTCGCCGTCTCCGCGAGCATGGCCGCCACGGCGTGGCGCCTCATCAGGCGGGGGGAGCCCGACGGGATGGGGCTGGCCAGCATCGTCCTCGTCGTCTGGGTGAGCTCCTGCTTCGGGGTGGTCCTGGAGGGCCCGATGGGAGCCGTC
>PMSP01000279.1 GCA_003168315.1 Opitutaceae bacterium | reverse complement strand
TGCGCGCGCAATATCCGCACGCCGTCCCGTTCGCCCGCCAGCAGTGCGCCCGGATGCGCGCGTTGCAACTCCAAAGCGTCGAAAATCTCCCGCGCCGGGAATATTCTTGACGCTCCGTTGGCCAGCGCCGTCAGCATCGAACTGGTCGCTCGAAGGACGTCAAAAACAACGCAGACGACTTGCGAGAGGTCCCGCCCGTCGAGCGCGGAAAACTCGGCGGGAGTAAAAAGCACTTCCAGATTGGATTCCATTGCGTGGAACTTTAGCGTTCCGCGCGGTCGGTTCCAAGGAATGCTTTGACCCGCAGCAGCACACATCCGTGCGGCGGCAATTCGGCGGTGTAATGCCCCTGTTCTCCCAGGTCCCGATGAAGCCATACATCACGCGCCTCCGGCGGAGTCTGGAAACCGAGGTTGCGCCATGGGACATCGATCCGAACAGTTTCATTGGTGCGATTGAAAAAGCCGACCGCATAGCTGCCGTCAGCCAGGTCTTTGAACCATGTCTCCGCGGGAACGGGCGCCCCATACATCCGGCGGGCGGCGCGGCCCAGAGGATCCTGGTCAATCGCCAGGACTTCGGGATTCGTCAGAACCGCTGTCGTCCAGCCGTCGTTGTCGGGCAGATTCATCCCCAGCATCAACGGCGACGATGCCAGGGACCAAAGAGACATCAAGGTCACCTGTTCATCGTGGCTCAATCGCGTCCACCGCTCCGGCTTGACGTCGCAATTGCGCAGGCAAATGTGGCCAAAAGGAATCATGTCGCCGTCGGGCCAATGTCCCGGCCCGGTGTCCGCCGCCCAATTGGCAAACAAATCGAAATTGTGGTTGAGCGAATTCCAATTGTCCCAGAAATCGCCGGAGATGCGCCAAAGATTGGCAAATTCCTTCAAATGCCGGGAACAATTCAGCGGCGCCGGCCCGGGCGACAGGCTCAACACAATCGAGCGCCCGCTGTCGCGCAACGCGCGCGAAAGGGCTTCAATTTCCGCCGCCCCATAGACACGCCCGCGACCCATCATATCGATGTCATCGCACTTGATGTAATCCACATCCCACGACGCGTATTGCCGGGCAACGCTGGCGTACCAGGCCCGGCCCGCCGGCGAATCGCCGTCCACGCCGAACATGTCGCGATTCCACATGCACGTTCGGTTCGGGTCGCTTTCGGGCAAAACAGCTTGCAGCGCCTTGAATTCCGAGTTGGCGATGGGCAGGTCCGCCTCCACCGCCCGGCGCGGAATACCGCGCATGATGTGAATGCCAAACTTCAGTCCCATCGCGTGCAGACGCATCGCAAGCGACTTGAAGCCTCTGCCATCCGCGGCGGATGGAAAACGGTTGGGCGCGGGAATGCAACGGCCAAAATCATCCACCATCACCCCCTCCGGGTTCTGCGCGCGGATGCCATCGGCCTTGCTGTCGTACCAGCGGAAGTCAATAACAATGGTGTCCCAGCCCAGTGGTTGCAGGTGTTCCCGGAGCCATGCGGCATTTGTCAGCACTTCCGCTTCGGTCACCGCGTCTCCAAACGCGTCGTAGCTGTTCCAGCCCATCGGCGGCGTCAGCGCGATCTTGACGCCGCAACGGATTCGCAACAGCTCGCGCGTGTTGCCGAGCGCGTTGGCCGCGAGGCACGTAAATTCGTAGTCCCCCGGCTTGGCCAGCGAACCGGAGATGATGCCAGTCTCCGGATCAAGTTTTAGGCTTCGCGGCAACTTCGATGCGCTGAACCGAATTGGCCGTTGGCCGGTCGCGGCAACCGTGTAAAGAAACGGCGTGCCCGGGCGAATCCCGACAACGCGCGCTCCGTTAAACGCCGGCGCCGCATCCTGTCCCAACAAAGCCGGCGCAATGGCAACCACAAGGAAACGCCCGATGAGCCGCATCATACGGTTACCCGGTAAAGTAGAGGTAGGCGCCGATGATGCACACCAGGACGAATACCGAGGCGCCCACTTCCCAGCCGCTCCAACTGGCGCGCGTCTTGGCCTTGTCGTCCGCCGTTGCCGTCGCGAAGGTCAGGCCTTTGAACTTCGCGTAATCCGGCGCCGCGGTCGCATAGCTGACCACCACCATGACGATCGCCGAAACAATCGTGATGAGGATGCTGAAGTACTGGAAATTGATATTATTGACTATCCAGAGAAACGAACCCTCCGGATACTGCGCGATTCTTTTCATCGTCACCGGCGTGTCCACCAACATGCGGAAGATTCCAATGGCAAATCCGACGACCATCGCCCAAAAGCAGCCCTGGGAATTGAGCCGCTTCCAAAACACCCCAAAGAAAAACACAACGAAGATCGGCGGCGCCAGGTAGCCCTGCACCGCTTGCAAATAATTGTACAGGCCATCGGCCCCCTCGACGACCGGGATCCACAGCATTGCGATCAGCACGCACACAGCGGTGGCGATGCGGCCCATCCGCACCAATTCGTGCTGCGAGGCCTTCGGCCGCGCCTTCTGGTAGAGGTCCACGGTGAAGAGCGTCGAGCAGGCGTTGAAGACGCCCGCCAGGGAGCCCATGAGGGCCGAGAGGAGGCCCGCGACGACGATCCCGCGGAGCCCCGGCGGCAGCAGGTACTTCACCATCAGGGGGAATGCGGCCTGGGCCTCGGCGGGCACCGGCTTCCCGTCGGCGCCAACCATCGACGCGAGCTCGGGAAGCTTCCCGCTCTTCGCGAGGGCGAAGCAGATCAGCCCCGGGATGATGAAGAGGTACACCGGGAACAGCTTCAGGAAAGCGGCGAAGATGCTGCCGCGGCGGGCGATCGTCTCGTTCGGGGCGCCGAGCGCCCTCTGGACAATGTACTGGTCGGTGCACCAGTACCACAGGCCGATGATCGGCGCGCAGATCAGCATGCCCGGCCATGGGAACTTGTCGTTGAAGTACCAGGCCTGCTTCACGATCGTCCCGGCGGCGTTCGTCTCAAGCACCGGCGACCAGGTCGACTGGACCCCCGCCGGCGTGATCGGCCTCCAGAGGTTCAGCATCTCCGAGCCGCAGTAGTGCCTGAGCTCGGACCAGCCGCCGAGGCGGTGGAGCCCGTAGAAGGTGAGGCAGGCCGAACCGCCGATCAGGACGACCACCTGGACCGCGTCGTTGTAGACGACCGCGCGCATCCCGCCGAGCGTCGTGTAGAGGCCGGTCAGGAGGATGACGGCGACCGACCCGATCCAGAAGCTGTTGACCGTGTAGCCGCCGAGCGTCATGTGGACCTCGGGGAGCAGCGTCGCGAAGACGACGCCGCCCGCAAAAATGCCCACAGCGATCTTCGAGACGACGAAGGTGATCAGCGAGACGATCGAGAGGACGTAGCGCGAAGGGGCGCTGAAGCGCCGCTCGAGGAACTCGGGCATCGTGAAGACGTGCGCGCGCGAGTAGAACGGGACGAACACCCATGCGAGGACGAGGAGGCACCATGCGTGGAGCTCGTAGTGTGCCAGCGCAACCCCGTCCGTCGCGCCGGAGCCGGCCAGTCCGACGATGTGCTCCGAGCCGATGTTGGACGCGAATATGGAGGCGCCGATCACCCACCATCCCAGGTTGCGGCCGGCGAGGAAGTAGT
Organism: Opitutaceae bacterium; assembly: GCA_003168315.1. Taxonomy (GTDB): domain Bacteria; phylum Verrucomicrobiota; class Verrucomicrobiia; order Opitutales; family Opitutaceae; genus Palsa-1447. The sequence continues at coordinate 985 of PMSP01000279.1, read as the reverse complement.
CCGTCGCGGTGTCCTTGTTCTTCCGGACTACCCACGCCGCGACGCCGAGGAGCAGCGCGAAATAGAGGCCGATCGCGAGCCAATCAATGCCGGTTAGGGTGGAGGCGGACGACGGGGCCATGGCAGGTGGGGTTAGCGGACCTAGGGGATGCTGGGGCGGGCAACGGGCGAAGGTAGGAACGCCCGTCCGATCGTTGCGACTTTCGATTCACTTTACCGTCCAGTCAACAGACTATCGTCCGCCGGCGGACCGCGTGTAGGTTCTCCGGCGCAACCCCAAGCAAGATGCCCTTTACACTCGGAATGGACTTTGGAACGAACTCCGCGCGCGCGCTCGTCGTGCGCTGCCGCGACGGGGCGGAGCTCGGCACCTGCGTCGTCGACTACCCGAGCGGGCGCCAGGGCGTGCTCCTCGACGCGAAGGACCCGAACCTCGCGCGCCAGCACCCGGGGGACTACCTGTTCGCGATGGAGAGGAGCGTCAGGGGCGCGCTTGCGGCGGCGAGGCGCGCCGGGGGATTCTCGGCACGGGACATCATCGGGGTCGGGGTCGACACGACGGGCTCGAGCCCCATCCCGGTCGACGCCCGCAACCGGCCGCTCGCGCTCGACCGCCGGTGGCGCCCCAACCCGGCGGCGCAGTGCTGGCTCTGGAAGGACCACACGAGCTGGCGGGAGGCCGCCCGCATCACCGAGGTCGCGGCGAGGATTCGCCCGGCCTACATCGCGAAGTGCGGCAACCGCTATTCCTCGGAATGGTTCTGGTCGAAGATCTGGCACTGCCTGGCCGTGGCCCCGGACGTCTTCAGGGCGGCCCATTCCTGGGTCGAGCTTGCCGACTGGATCCCGTCCGTCCTCGCCGGCGTCCATGGGCCGGAGCAGGTGGTGCGCGGGATATGCGCCGCGGGCCACAAGGCCCTCTATAGCGACGACTGGGGCGGCCTCCCCGACAAGAAGTTCCTCTCAGCCCTCGACCCGCGCCTCG
>PMSP01000343.1 GCA_003168315.1 Opitutaceae bacterium | reverse complement strand
AGACGGGCCCACTGCGCGATGAATTCCACATATCCCGACTCCGACAGCAGCTCCACGGCGATGCGGTCGTCGATGGGCTGGAGCTCATGCACGATGAACGATACGCGCCCCCCTCCGATCCAGGAAAGCCGCGCGATCGGCACGTATTGCATGAAATGCTGCGCGGTCGCCACGCGCTCGGCCTCGCACTTCCATGGGGGTTGCCCCACCCGCAGGTGGGCGCTAGCCGCCGACGGGGCAGCGGCCTTCATGTCCAGCACGTAGGGCTGGTGCTTGCCGGCCACCAGGACGATGTACCGCTCGAGCCCCAGGCTCCCGTTGCCCGCGATCCGCCCGCAGATGTCAAGAACCCTGTAGAAATTCGGGTCCGGCTGGCGTCGCGCCCAAGCCTCGAACCTGCGGCGCGCCTCGGCCTTCACGGCGCGGGTGATTGCAATGGTGTGGCCGCCCCGGATCTTGATTCTCCCCTTCGACGTCCATTTCTCCAGGAAGTCCTTGCGGTCCCGGTTCGCCACCCTCGAGAGGAGCCTTGCAATGGGGCCCTTCGCAACCTCGGGCTCGATATGTCCCGGCTTCCCGCCGGCAAGCGTCCAGGCGTATTCCGCCAGGAACAGTCGGGCCATGTCCGCCTTGCCGAGGACGTAGAGCGCGGTCAGAGCGCGCCCGACGTCCCAGTCGACGGGGGCGATGCAGCATTCATCAAAGTCATTGATGTCAAAATAGGGCACGCGGTTCGCGCCCTTGTAGCTCCCGAGATTCTCGAGGTGGGCGTCCCCACTGATCCAAGCCAGCGGCGCGCCTTTGGGGCCGAGGCGCGACCATGCTTTGTAGAAGAGCGGCGCCGTCCCCCGGAAGAAGCCGAACGCGTCCGCGCGCATCCTCGACCACTTGATCGTGAGCAGGTCGGGGTTGCGGCCGCGGTTGTAGGCCAGGATGGAGCCGGTGGTGTTCATTTCGTCTCGTGGGCTAGGACCCCCGGGAAGGGTTTCGGTGCGAAAAATCCTTCCCGCCAAATCCGGCTCCCGAAATTCTCGTGTCAGTGGGTACCTTCGGAAGAGCAGCCGGTCGAACCCCAAATGAAATTCTCAAGCCTCGCCGCCCCCGGCCTCTGCTGCGCCCTTCACGCCGCAGGGGCAATTCCCATGACAAGAGGATCGGGAATCGGTTCGCATTGCCTTGGGGCCCAGTATCTCCTGAGTTGGAGTATGGATTTCCCGAAGCTCTTTGTTTCGTCGCCACGACGATGCATAAAATGGAGCTCTTATTTCCAAGTTTACGGGGAATTGCTCCAACGTTTTTGTGGCCAGAAGGTGACACTTGTTGAGATCGGTATATTGGACGGCGGATCCCTATTCATGTGGCGAGAGTTCCTCGGGCCACAGGCCCGGATCATTGGCATCGATCTGAACCCCCTATGCCGCGAATTGGAAAAAGACGGCTTCGAAATCTTCATCGGTGATCAATCGAAGCCGGAGTTTTGGTCCGATTTCTTTGCAAAGGTCGGCGACGTCGACGTGCTGATCGACGATGGGGGCCATACAAACCTCCATCAGCTTGCGACTTTGCGTGCGTCGCTTGAACACGTTCGCGATGGCGGTCTGGTGCTCGTGGAGGACGTTCATGCAAGCTATATGGGACAGTTCGGCAATCCCCACCGCTTCAGCTTCATAAACCGCTGCAAGCAGGCCATCGACGAGATTAATGCCCGTTGCCCGGAAGCAGGCATTGAACAGACTGTTTTTTCAAAGACAGTGCATTCAATCGCATTCTACGAATCGATTGTCGCGTTTCAAATCAACCGACTCCTTTGCGTAACCTCTGAGTCACTCGATAACGGGGGGGCACCCATAGTTCGCGAAGATCCCTCCAAGAAAGACATACGAACTCAATCCCGAGGCGATTTCATGGGTAGAGCACGCTCGGTCTATGTTCGCGCAAGGCTATACACCAGATACCGACTGGAGAATAGCCGGTTGGGGGGCTATTTCCGTTAGGTCCGGCAGATCAACATGAGCTCCATCACTCGCCTTGCGCGTAATCGCCGCAGAGTCCAATCCGGTCGGTTTGGACGTTTGACGTAATTGTCCGATCCCACAGACTGCTTCTCGTGCAAGCCTTCAACGACGACGCTATCGAGGCGGCCCAAAAGGCTGGCTTCGACCTGAGCCTCGTGGACGCCAGCCTGAGGCTTTCTCTTGAGGAGCGAGCGCGGCAGCATGACCAGGCTCTTTCGCTAGTCCTTGAATTTGATCGGATTCGCAAAACCCGAAGTGAAAAGCCTGAGTCAACTTCTTCAGCGGTTAGCCGACTCCCAGGTTGATTTTGTGGTTGTTGGTGGCTTTGCGGGCGTACTCCACGGCTCGGCTCTCGTCACAAGGGATCTAGATATCTGCGCTGTCCTGTCTCCCGAGAACATCGAAAGGCTCAGGGAGACGCTGAAGGACCTCAATCCGCGCCACCGGACGACGCCCCAGAACCTTTCCTTTCTCCAAATCCCGAAGCCTGGAGAATCTGTAAGCAATCTCTACCTCCAGACAGACTGGGGCGTCGTTGATATACTTTCCTCAATAACAGGACTGGGCGACTTTGAATCCGTCAGAACGAATTCGGAAACTTTCGAGATCGCAGGAAAGAAATTCAGGCTCATCTCGCTTCCGGATCTCGTCCGCGCAAAGGAGTCATTGGGTCGGGAGAAGGATATTCTAGCCGCCAAGGAACTTCGGGCCATTGCAGCGATGCGCGAAAGGTCCAAATCGGGACCCGAACCGGAACCGGTNNTGCGTCTGCCAATTCCGCCACCCGGGCGATGGAGCGCAGATCCGACCGCAAGGACCACCGGCTGGCAAGACCGCATTGGGTGCGGAAGCGGCCGCCGTTGACATGGCCTCCCGCTCCAATCTCCTGTTGGGCGATGCCCGACTTCCGCGTCCACTGCCTGCCCGCCGTCTCCGATCCCAGGGAGATAACGCTCACTCAGGAGGAGTCCCACCACCTGGTGGCCGTGAACCGGGCGGCGCCCGGCGCCACGGTGGTGGCGTTTGACGGCAGGGGTTCGGAGTGGATCTGCGATCTCGCCGACGCGGACAAGCGGGCGGCGCGCCTCAAGGTCCGGTTTGCGCAGAAGGCGAAGCCGATGCCGTGGAGCATCACCCTCGGGCAGGCGCTCCCGCTCGGGGGGGCCATGGATTCCATCGTGCGAAAGGCGACCGAGATCGGCGTGTCGCTGATCGTCCCCCTGGAGAGCGAGCGGACCCAGGTCCGGCTGGACGCGGACCGCTCCGACCGGAAGATCGAGAAGTGGCAGACGGCCGCCCTCGAGGCGGCAAAGCAGTGCGGCAATCCATGGCTCCCCGAGATCGGGCCCGTGACAGCGGCCTCGGCGTTCATGGAGTCGGCGAGGGGCTTCGACCTGAAGCTGATCGCCAGCCTCCAGCCCGGGGCGAAGGCGCTCAAGCTGGTCCTCGCCCAGTTCCGCGCGTCGCAGGGCAGGGAGCCGAGGAAGGTCCTCTGGCTCATCGGCCCCGAGGGCGACTTCACGCCCGCCGAGATGGGGGTGTCCAGGACGGCCGGATTCGAGCCGATTACTCTCGGGCCGCTCGTCCTGCGGTGCGAGACCGCGGCCGTCTACGCGCTCAGCGTCCTCAGCTATGAGCTGAGCGGCTGAACGGGCCGCTCACCACACCAGGAGGCCGCCCGCGAAAGTGAGCCCGGCGCCCACGCTGCAGAAGATGATCCGGTCGCCCTGCGCGAAGATCCCCTCCTCCGCGGCCCACCCGAGCGCCATGGAGACGCTGGCGCCGCTCGTGTTGCCGTACTTCGCGATCGTCACCACGAACTTCTCGTAGGGGATGCCGACCCGCTTGCTGACGGCCTTGAGGATCCTCGCGTTGGCCTGGTGGGGGACCACCCAGGCGATGTCCTCCGGCTGGAGGCGCTCACGCTTGAGCGTCTCCTCGATCTGCTCGGCGAAGCCGACGACCGCATGCTTGAAGACGGCGACCCCGTCCATCTGGATGTAGAACTGCTGGAGGTCGCCCTTGGCCTCGGGCCAGGGAATCCGGGCCCCGCCCCCCGTCCGCTGGATCGCGCTGAACTGGTCGGCGTCGCCGGAAAGCCCCATCCGGTGGAGCCGGTGGCCCCCCTCCGCGCGGGTGAGTATGGCCGCGCCCGCGCCGTCCCCGAAGAGGAAGGCGGTCTCGTGGTCCTGCGGGTTCGTTATCCGAGAGAGGAGCTCGGCCGTGACGACGATCACGTTGCGCGCGGAGCCGCCGAGGATGAGGGCGCGGCCGACCTCGAGGGCGTAGAGCCATCCGGAGCAGGCGGCGTTCAGGTCGAAGGCGGTCGCCCGCGGGATCTTCAGCTGGGCGGCGAGCGCGCTCGCCATGGACGGCACCTGCAC
>PMSP01000172.1 GCA_003168315.1 Opitutaceae bacterium | reverse complement strand
AGCACTTCGCCGTCCACAGCGGTCCCGAGAGCGAGCGCCACGGCTTCGACGCGAGGCCGAGCAGGAAGGACCTCTTCGAGACGTATCTCCCGGCATTCGAGAAGCTCGTGCGCGGCGGGGTCGAGGCCGTCATGGGGGCCTACAACCGGACGCTCGGGGAGCCTTGCTGCGGGAGCCAGTTCCTCCTCGCCGACATCCTCCGGGGGCGCTGGGGGTTCAAGGGGCACGTCGTCTCCGACTGCGGGGCCCTGGACGACATCCACACCTTCCACAAGAGCACGAGGAACGCCGCGGAGTCCGCGGCGCTGGCTGTCCGCAACACCTGCGACCTCAACTGCGGGGGCACCTACAATCACCTCCTGGCGGCCGTCGGCCAGGGCCTGATCTCCGAGGCCGACATCGACGCCTCGGTCCGCCGCCTGCTGGCGACGAAGATCAAGCTGGGACTCCTGGATCCCCAGGAGCGGGTCCCGTGGTCGAAGACCGCGGACTCGATCATCGACTGCGAGGCCCACCGGGCGCTTTCAAGGGAGGCGGCCGTGGAGTCGATCGTCCTCCTGAAGAACAACGGGGTCCTCCCCCTGCGCCGGGACCATGAGAGCATCCTCGTCACGGGCCCAACCGCCGCCAACACCTGCGCCCTCCTGGGCGACTACTTCGGGATCTCGTCCCGGCTGATCACGCTCCTCGAGGGGATCACCGAGTCCGTCTCGGAGGGCTGCCGGATCGTCTACCGGACGGGCTGCCCGCTCCTGAGCGCGCCCGCGCCGGGCGTCAACTACACCTACCCGACGGCTGCGGAGAACGAGATCACGATCGCGGTCCTCGGCCTCGACCCCTCGCTCGAGGGCGAGGAGGGGGACGCCGTCGCCTCCCCAACGGACGGCGACCGCGACGCGATCGAGCTGCCCCAGGTGCAGCGCGGGTTCCTGCTCGAGCTGAGGAAGCACGCGAGGAAGCTGATCGTGGTCCTGACCGGCGGAAGCGCGATCGCCGTTCCCGAGGCGCAGGACATCGCCGACGCCGTGCTCCAGGTCTGGTATCCTGGCTGCGAGGGTGGCCGGGCGCTGGCGGACGTCCTCTTCGGCAACGCCTCGCCCTCCGGGAGGCTGCCGGTGACCGTCCCGGTGCGCACGGCCGACCTGCCGGCGTTCAGCGACTATGGCATGCGCGGCCGCACCTACCGCTTCGCCGAGACCGAGCCGCTCTACCCGTTTGGGTTTGGACTCGGCTATGGGAAGCCCGAGTATGGCGCATTGAAGCTGAATGCGAAGACGCTGGCCCCCGGGCAGGAATTGACGGCCCGGACAACCCTGAGGAACTCGGGCCCGAGGGCGATAAGCGAGGCCGTGCAGTGCTACGTGCAGCCTCCGCGCGGCTGGCCGGACGCCCCGCTGGCCACGCTGGTCGACTTCCACAAGGTTGCCGTCGCCCCCGGCGCGACGGCCGAGGTTGAATTCCGCATACCCGCGGGAGCCTTCGCGCAGTTCGACCCGGCGGGCCGGAAGGTCCATTTTCCCGGGCGTTACGGCGTCGTGGTCGGATCCGCGTCGCCCGGGCCCCGCGCCCAGGCGCTCGGGGCGCCCGCTCCCGCGGCCGCTGAGATCACCCTTGTCTAGGCGCAGCGCCGCCTGGCCGCCCGGAAACCCCCGCCCCACCAGCCCATGAGCGATCCCACCCAGAAACTCTCCTTCGCGGAGAAGGTCGGCTACAGCTGCGGCGATGCGGCCGCTAACTTCGTCTTCATGTCGATGGTGCTTTTCCAGGCGAACTTCTACACCGACGTGTTCGGCGTGGCCGCCGCCACGGCCGGCACGATCATCCTGGTCGCGCGGCTCTGGGATGCGTTCTTCGACCCGATCATGGGGATCACCGCGGACCGCACCCACACGCGCTGGGGCCGCTTCCGGCCGTGGGTGCTCTTCACCGCGCTGCCCTGGGCCGTCGTCATGTACCTCGCCTACCGGACGCCGACGGGCTGGACCGGCACCTCGCTGATCATCTACGCCGCCGTCACGAACATCCTGCTGATGACCGTCTACTCGATGAACAACATGCCGTACTCGGCGCTCGGGGGCGTCATGACGGGGGACGTGCACGAGAGGGCGAGCCTGAACTCCTTCCGGTTTGTCGCGGCCAGCATCGCCCAGCTGATCGTCGGCGGGTTCACGCTTCCCCTGGTGGCCAAGTTCGCCGGGCCGGGACACGACAAGCAGCATGGCTGGGCCGTGACGATGGGGATCTGGGCGGCCCTCTGCTTCGTCCTCTTCCTGATCACCTTCGTGAGTTGCCGGGAGCGCATTCACCCCGAGCCGAAGCAGAAGTCCACGCCGAGGCAGGACTTCGGCGACCTGGTCCACAACAGCCCGTGGCTCGTCATGTTCCTCCTGACCTTCGTGCAGTTCGGGATCATCTCGATGCGCGGGGGGGCGATGTACAACTACTTCCACTCCTACGTGGACAAGGGGGCCCTCTATGACTGGCTCCAGACTCTCCACCTGACCGCGGCCCCGCTCGCCCCGGGCGAGCACACCTCGGGAATCCTCGAGTGGCTCGGCTACATCGTCCACGCGGACCGCTCCGACGCCGCGAACTCGAACGTGGCCGACGTCGCGAACAGCATCATCAACATGATCGGGACGGGCGTCATCATCATCGTCATCCTTCTCTCCCCTTCCCTCGCGAGGAGGCTCGGGAAGAAGACGGTCGCCGTCGGCGGCTTCGCCCTGACCGCGGTGGCGTCCGCCCTGTTCTACCTGCCGGGACCGACCAACATCGGGGCGATGATCCTCCTCTCGGTCCTCTGGTCGGTGACCTATGCCCCGACGATCCCGCTCAGCTGGGCGATGTTCGCCGACGTGGCCGACTACTCCGAGTGGACGAACAACCGCAGGGCGACCGGCATGATATTCGCCACCATCGGCTTCGCGCTCAAGGCGGGCCTGAGCATAGGGTCGGCGTCGTTCCTCTGGCTCATGAGCATGTACGGCTACGCGGCCAACCAGCCGCAGACGGGCCGGACGCTTGAGGGCATCCGGATGTGCTCCAGCGTCTACGTCGGGATCCTCTTTGGCATCTGCACGGTCCTCGTGGTCTGCTACAAGATCAACAAGCGGCTCACGTTCCAGATCGCGGACGAGCTCGCCGTCCGCCGCCGGAAATTCGCGGGCGCCTAGGCGCCGGGGAGAATCGCCATGCGCTTCAGGGGCCTAGCGATCCTTGCCTGCGGCCTCGCCGCCGCCCGCGCCCAACCCGCCGCAGGGGTCGCCGGCCCGCTGCCCCCTGACATCCGCACCCGCAACCTCTTCGCCGGCCTCCTCGGCAGGAGCGAGGCCGAGGTGGACGCGAAGGTCTCGGCGGCGTGGCGGCAGTTCTCCGGCGGCGACCCCGGCTCCCAGCGCCTTTTCTACCCGGTCGCCGGGGACATGGCCTACATCCCCGACGTCGCCAACCACGACGTGCGCACGGAGGGGCTCTCCTACGGCATGATGATCTGCGTCCAGCTCAACCGGCAGGCCGAGTTCAACAAGCTATGGCGGTGGGCCAAGGCGAACCTGTACCACCCGAGCGGGCCGTTCCGGGGGTACTTCGCTTGGCACGGGGACCTTGAGGGCCGCCAGCTCGACCCGGGGCCCGCCTCGGACGGCGAGGAATGGTTCGTGATGGCGCTCTTTTTCGCGTCCCACCGCTGGGGAAGCGGCGACGGCATATTCAACTACGAGCGCCAGGCCCAGGACCTCCTGCGCACCATGCTGCACAAGAGCGAGGAGCGCGGGCATGAGGACTACACCGACATGTTCAATAGGGCCGCAAGGGAGGTCGTCTTCGTCCCGCACGGCGAGGGCGCCCTCTTCAGCGACCCCTCCTACCACCTGCCGGCGTTCTATGAGCTCTGGGCCCGCTGGGCCGAATCGCCCGCGGACCGCGACTTCATGGCGGCGGCGGCCACCACGAGCCGCGCCCTCTTCAGAAAGGCTGCGGACCCGGTGACCGGGCTCATGCCCGACTACTGCGAGTTCGACGGGCGGCCCCACGCCAGGAGGGGACACGAGGATTTCCGATTCGACGCGTGGCGCACGCTGTCCAACCCCGCGGTGGACTACTGCTGGTTCGGGGCCGACCCGGAGGCGGCGCAGGAGGCCAACCGGGTGCTGCGCTTCCTTTCCGGGGACGATCACATGGCCCACGACCGGTTCAAGCTGGACGGGACGCCGGTCGGCGACGACCCAAACTCCCCGGGCCTTGTCTCCATGGCCGCCACCGCGGGACTGGCCGCCGACCCCGACCTGGCGCGGCCCTTTGTCGAGAGGCTATGGAATATGGAGATGCCCTCCGGCCACTTTCGCTACTACAACGGCATGCTCTACATGCTTGCGCTCCTTGAGGCCGGGGGCCGGTTCAGGGTCTATGCACCGCAGGCGAGCCAATGACCCGGATGAGATGGTCCATTCCCATGAAGACAGGCGCACTCCTTGCCTTGGCGCTCGCCGCCGCCTCGGCGGCCACGGGCCGGCCCGTCACGTTCGAGTCGTTCGAGTACACGGGCCGCGACGCCGTCTTTTCGGCCCCCCTTGAGGACGGGCACTACCGCAACCCGGTCCTTGCCGGGTTCTACCCCGACCCGGACATCTGCCGGGTCGGGGACGACTACTACGTCGTCAATTCCTCGTTCGGATACTTTCCCGGGATCCCGGTCTTCCACAGCCGCGACCTCGTGAACTGGAAACAGGTCGGGAGCGTCATCGACCGCCCCGGACAGCTCGACTACAAGGGCCTTGGCGTGTCGCGCGGCATATTCGCCCCGTCGCTCAGCTACCGCGCGGGCACCTTCTACCTCATCTGCACGTTCGTCGACGGCGGCGGCAACTTCCTCGTGACCGCCGCCAACCCGGCCGGCCCGTGGTCGGACCCCACCTGGCTGGGATTCGACGGAATCGACCCGTCGATCCTGCTCGACGACGATGGCCGCGCGTGGGTGGTCAACAATGGCGCGCCCCCGGACAACAAGCCGCTGTACAGCGGGCACCGGGCCATCTGGATCCAGGAACTCGACCTGGCGAACAGGAAGCTCGTCGGGACAAGGACGATCATCGTCAACGGAGGGGTGAACCTTGCCGACCATCCCGTTTGGATCGAGGCGCCGCACCTGTTCAGGAAGGACGGCTGGTACTACCTCATCTGCGCCGAGGGCGGAACAGCCGAGCAGCACTCGGAGGTCGTTTTCAGGAGCCGTTCCGTCCTCGGGCCGTTTGTCCCCGGGCCCACGAATCCAATCCTGACCCAGCGCACGCTCCCCGACAGCCGGGCGGATCCGGTCACGTCCACGGGCCACGCGGAGCTCGTCAGCGCCACGGACGGCACGTGGTGGGCGGTCTTTCTCGGGTGCCGACCCTACCGGGGCGGCGACTACAACACGGGGCGGGAGACATTCATGCTGCCCGCGACGTGGACTGACGGCTGGCCGACGATTCTCGCCCCCGGGCTTCCGGTGCCCTACTCCGTCCCGTCGCCGCTGGGAGCAAGCGTCGGGGATGCCGCTGCTGCCCCGCTCACCGGCAACTTCACCTGGCGCGACGACTTCAGAGGGCCGCGCCTCTCGAAACTCTGGATGGGGCTGAGGGCATTGCCGCAAGTGACGCTCGGCGCCGAGGGACTGGGGCTGACCGCGAGCCAGGACGCCCTCTCGGGAGTAGGCTATCCGGCCTTCGTCGCCCGGCGGATCCAGCATGCGCGGTTCACGGCGTCGACAACGCTTCTGACCCCCTCCGAAGGCGTGTCAGCGGGCCTGGCAGCGTTCCAGAACGAGGCCCACCACTACTTCTTCGGGGTCCACCGGGGGAAGGCGGGACTGGAGGTGTTCGTTGAGCGCCTCAACGGGACGCCGGCCGAAAGGATCGCCAGCGAGGTAATCGCCGGCACGGGAAGGATCGAGCTGCGCATGACCGAGGATGACTCAACGTGCAGCTTCGAGTACTCCTGCGGGGCCGCCCCTTGGCGCACGCTCCTTGAGGGCGCCGACGCCACCCTCCTCAGCACGCGGGTCGCCGGGGGCTTTGTCGGGGCCGTTGTCGGGCCGCACGCCCGCATCGACCCCTGAAAGCCTAGAACCCGATGCTGATGCCGCCGTCGACCGGGAGAATAACGCCGGTTACGAATTCCGCGGCGGGTGAGGAGAGGTAGACCGCCGCCCAACCGATGTCCGCGGGCTTCCCGAGCCTCCCCATGGGCGTCCGCGACAGGATCTTGTCCCGCCGCGCGGGATCGCCGTCGAGGGCCTTGCGGGACATCTCCGTCTCTATCCAGCCGGGGGCGATCGCGTTCACGCGGACGCCGTGCGGGGAGAACTCAGTGGCATAGCCCTTCACCATGCCGACGTAGGCCGCCTTCGCCGCCGTGTAGGCTATGACGAGCGGTATCCCGAAGAGGGACGCCATCGACGCCGTGAAGAGGATGCTCCCGCGCTTGCGGGCAATCATCGACGGAACGGCGGCCCTTGTCAGCGCGTGCGCGCCAAAGACGTGCGTCCGGAGCACCCGCTCGAATTCCTCCGGGGTCGTGTCCAGGGCCGGCTTCTTCAGGTGGATGCCGGCGTTGTTCACGAGGCACGTGACCGGACCCGCCTCGTTTGCGACGCGCTCGACGAGGGCCTGCGCCTTGTCGAGCTGCGTGACGTCGTGGACGACGAGGCTCGCGAGGCCCCCGATCTCCTTCACCCCGGCCGCGAGCTCCGCCTCGCGGCGGCCGATCAGCACCACGCGGGCCCCGGCGGACGCCATTGCGCGCGCGATCGCGAGCCCGATCCCGGTGCCCCCTCCGGTGATGACCGCGACCTCGCCCTCGAGGGAAAACGCGGCGGGGAAAGGTGTGTTCTTCATGGGATGCCGACAGATTTCATCGCGGACTTCATGTAGCCCATGGCGAAGGCCATCCCTGCATGCCAGGGCGCCGCGCAGGACATCTGGGGGGTGTGGTCGGGAATGAGCACGCCGTCAAAGTTGTTCCTCTTCAATATCGCGAGCACGCGGTGCATGTCCACGTCCCCGTCGTCTATGAAGGTCTCCTTGTAGGTGGGCACCTTGCCGGTGACATTCCGAAAATGCACGTAGCCGAGCCTGCCCTGGCGGCTGTAGCGGTCCACCTCGTCGTAGATGTCGCCCTCTGTCATCTCGGCGAGGGACCCGATGCAGAACTCGAGCGTGTTGGCCGGGCTCGGGTTCATGTCGATCAGCCTCTGGTAGAAGCGGGGTTGGAAGACCAGGCGGGGCTGACCGCGGACAAAGGGCGTCGGCGGATCGTCCGGGTGAGCCGCCAGCTTGACGCCCGCCTCCTCGGCCACCGGGAGCACCTCTCTCAGGAAGGCGTCCAGGCGGCGCCACAACTCCTCGTGAGTGATGGGCGCCACCGTCCCCGCCGGCGCCTTGGCGTCGTACACCATGTTCCAGACCATGCCATTGGACATCGGGGCATCGTAGGGGCCCTCCATCCCGACGGACGGCGCGTCGCCCCTCGCGTAGTTGCCTTTCGTGCGGCCCGCCACGCCCGCGATGCTGAAATTGTAGCCCATGACCGGGATCCCCGCCTGGCCCATCCGGCGGATGATGGTCTTGACGTTCTCGATGTGCCGGGCGCGCTTGGGGCCGTCGAGGAGCACGTCGTGCCAGTGCGCGGGGTCGAAATTCTCGATCGCCTCAAGCTTGAGCCCCGCCGCCTCGACCCCGCGGCGAAGCGCCACCATCTCCTCCAGGCTCCAAAGCCTGTCGGGATCGCCCGCCAGCCCCCAGCCGCGGTCGGTTCCCGTGGGCTGGTCGTCGGGGGCGTCCGCCGCCCCACCGCGGAAATAGTCGACGAAGTGCGCCACGATGTGCGTCGCGCCCGCCTGCCGCGCGAACTGGAAGTTCTCGCGGGTGAGCATGTGGCGGTAGAGCCCGAGGCCTAGCTTCATGACGGGGCCGGGTGACTGCCTTGGGCGTCGTGGGGGAGCCGCGGCCGATGGATCCGCTTGCCGCCTATGGTTTTGCCGCGGGCTTCGCGGCCGGGGTCGGCGCGGCCGCCTCCTTGTCGGGGGCATCGGGCTTGTCAGGCGCAGCATCCGTCGTCTCCACCTTCTCCTCCGGCTTGACTGCGGCCGCCTGGGCTGCGAGTTCGGCCACGTCGGCCGAGGTCAGGACGACCGGCCCGCTGGGACGGTCGTTCTCGAGATACTGCGTCGAGATGCCGAGGACCAAGCCTGAGGGATCGAAGATCGGCACTCCCAGGGACTGGTCGCTCATCAGGAACATCCGGCGCGGCTTCTCCACGATGCCGAGCACGGTCGTCTGCCGGACGATCGGCGTGCGCTGCAGGCTCTTTGAGACCCTGGACACGAAGTAGTAGTTGCCGAGAACCTCGGCCGTCGCCGGCTTGTCGAGCGGGATGCTCGGGAAGGTGCGCGCCGGCGCGGCGGCGTCCGGCAGCGGGGCTATGAAGATCAGGTTCAGGTCGGGGCCCTTGAGCACGATGACCGCCGGCACCTCGGTGTTGTTGGCGAGGCGAAGCTTCACCTCCTTGAACTCGGTCTCCCCGATCTCGATCTTCTGGCCGCCGCCCTGCTGCGCCCGCATCGCCTCCAGCGACCCCTTGGGGTCGATCATGCTGAGGACCGCCACCGTCAGCCCGGTGGGCGAGATCACGGTTCCGTTCACCTCAACCTTGTTCTCGCGCGGCGGCATCGCCCGGTCGCCAATCGTCATCCTGATCGTCACGACGACCTCCACGGAGACGATCGTGTCGGCGTAGCGCTTCACCAGGGCGCGGCCGCTAGCGGCCTCGGCATCGGTGATGGCGCGCACCTGGGACGCGGGGACTGCGAGACCGAGCAGCGCTAGGAGGAGGACGGGGCGGCGGAAGGGATTCATGATTTCACGGGTTTTAGGTTTATCTCCACAAAGAGTGTCTGGCCGCGGCGGTTCACCTGCAGCACCCACCAGCGCTTGTCGGACTTGGCGGCCTCGTCGCGGGCGCGGTGCAGTTCCTCCACGTCGGCGACCGGGGCGCCCTCGGCGGATATGATGAGGTCGTCGCCGTGGAGCCCGGCAAGCTCAGCCCAGCCCGCGGCGGTCGTCGACGAGACAAGCGCCCCCTTGGCTGTGGGCGAGAGCTGCAGCCTCGCGCGGTCCTCGAACGAGGGATCGCGGACCTCGAACTCGAGCTTCTCGTCCTCCCAGAGGGGCATCTCGGCGGACGGCTTGGGCTGAACCTCGAAGGTGACGGGGACGTCCATGCTCTTTCCGTCCCGCCAGAGGGTGACCGTCGAGGACGTTCCGATCTTGTACTGGCGGATCTGCCTGGCGAGGACCTCGCTGTCCTCGGCCCGCCTCTCGGGGATCGGGACGCCGTCGAGATCCAGGAGCACGTCGCCGACCTTGAGGCCCGCCTTCTCCGCCTCGGTTCCAGCGTAGACGCGGGTGATCCTCGCCCCGCCATCCTCGGAGTTGATACCCAGCCGCTTGTTCAGCTTCGGGGTGAGCGGCTGCGAGACAACCCCCAGCCACGCCTTGAGCGCGCTCGGGGCGATATGGTGGGGATTCGTGTTCCTGAGGTCTATGGCGGCGTCCAGGATCGCGCCGTCCCGGCGTATGCTGGCGATTGCCTGGTGGGTGAGCGCGGTCTCCGAGTCGGGGAAGAACTTGGCCGTGATTTCGCGAAGGGCGGCGACGCTCGTGACGGGCTTGCCGTCCACGGCGATGACGACGTCGCCGCGGCGCAGTTCCGGCTCCGCCTGCCCGCAGGGGCCGCCCGGGCGGATGTTCTCCAACATAACTCCCTGGCGGTCGGGAAGCTGCTCCTCGAGCACGACGGCCGGGGTCAGGTCCCTGACGACGGCTCCCCATTCGCGCACCTCGATGTCATCGGCCTGCGCGGGCTCGCGCACGGCGAGCGGGAACTGCGCGACGCGGCGCTGGCCGCCGCGGAGGTAGTCCAGCCTGAAGACGTCGCCGGGGAGACGGCTGGTCTCGAGGCGGTAGTAATGGGCGACCGCCTTCTCCTGCGCCCC
>PMSP01000346.1 GCA_003168315.1 Opitutaceae bacterium | reverse complement strand
GTCCGCGCCCCGGATTGCCACCTCGATCTCCACGTTCAGGGCGGCGCGGCAGATCTCGGCCCCGAGGTAGGTGACGCGGTCCGCCGGGGAGAGGATCCTGCGCTCGACCCGCTCGGAAACGGCCGCGAGGTCCCCGGGATGGCGCAGGTAGACCTTGAAGTGGCGCCTGCAGGCGAACCCGATGCCCAGGTGATCTCCCAGACCGCAGGTCCGCGAGATGAGCCGCAGGTTCTCTATCGTGCAGTCGAGCTGTCCAATCGTCTCGTTGGGCGCGACAGTCTCGTGGCCGACCACGGCCGACGTCCCGGAGATATAGGCGTCCACGGTTGCCACCTTCGAGACGACGGTTGCGCGCGCGAAGCTCGGCGCCCGGGGGCCGTGCTCGGGCGGATACTCGTAGGCTGGCACCTGGGCGGGGTTCTCGAAATGCCGCGTCGGAAGCGGGCCGGCCAGGAACACGACCGTGAGCTCGTTCTCGGCCGTGCCCACTCCCGATGCGGCGGGCAACTTGCTTGCGAATGCCGCGCCGAGCTCGGTCTCAAACGCAAGCGATCTGCCCTTGCAGAAAGCCCGGTAGTTCTCAACGCCGCTCGGGGAGGCGGCGTTGATGTGGGGCACGCAGTTCCAGATCCTGTAGAGATTCAGGCCCCGCGACGCCTGCAGGAGGCCGGCGTAGATCCGGCCCGTCGCGGCCTCAAGGTCCTCGCCGACGTTCGCTCGGGCATAGCCCGCGATCCCGGCAGGGCTCCGCCAAAGGGAGAAGCCCGGCTCGCGGGCTGCCGGCCCAACCCCATCCGCCAGGGGTTCGCGCGGCTCGCCGCTCAGGAGCGGGAGCCCCATCGGCAGCATTCCCCTGGACCTATTGCCCGGATCGCCAAAGGCGAATTCGACCGTCATGCATCCCGAACTACGCGCACTGTGAGTTAACCGACAAGCAATTTCCTGCTTGGTCTTCGCGAACCCGCATCAATACCGTGATCCATGGAAGCGACTGATTGCGACGTGCTGGTGATCGGCGGAGGTCCCGGCGGAAGCAGCGCGGCCGCATTCGCACGGTTGAAGGGCCTCTCCGTGTGCCTGGTCGAGAAGGACACATTTCCGCGCTTCCACATAGGCGAATCGCTCCTACCCATGGGCAATTCCGTCCTCCAGGCGTCCGGCGCGTGGCCCAAGGTGGAGGCAGCCGGCTTCGTGCGGAAGCTGGGCGCCGAGTTCATGCTGGCCGACGGCTCCGAGGCGAAGGAGATCGTCTTCGCCGAGGGGTACGTGCCGGGGCTCAAGTCGACATTCCAGGTGGAGCGCGCCAGGTTTGACGCCATACTCCTCGACCACGCCGGGAGCCTCGGGGCGGACGTTCGCACCGGTGTCACCGTGCGCGCGGTGGCGCCGGAGCGCGATTTCGTGGCCGCGACGCTCTCCCGGGCCGACGGGGAGACCTCGACGCTCAGGGCGCGCTGGGTCGTCGATGCCGGGGGCCGCGATAACCTCCTCGACCGCCCCGAGAAGAAGCCCTGCGACCCGGCTCCGTTCCCGAAGCGGGCGGCGGTGTACAGCCATTTCGAGGGCGTCCGGCGAGCGCCCGGCGGCAAGGGTGGCAACATCGTCATCGTGCGCCTTCTAGACGGCTGGTTCTGGCTGATCCCCATCAGCGCCGAGCGCACCTCCGTCGGGCTCGTGACCTCGATCGGGGCGCTGCGGGCGGGGGATGATCCTGAATCCGTGTTTCGTTCGACGGTCGCCGGCTCTGCGCGCCTGAGCGAGCTGATGGGGCAGTCCCGGCCCGTGGCGCCGTTCCGGGTCACGGCCGACTACAGCTATGTCCGGAGCCGGTTCGCCTCGCCGCGCATCATCCTGGCCGGGGATGCTGCGGTGTTCTACGACCCGATCTTCTCGTCGGGGGTCTACGTCTCGACCTATTGGGCACAGCTTGCCGTCGGGGCCATAGCGAGAGCGCACGCCGCGGGGAGGCCGCTGTCCGGGCGCGAGCAGGCCGGGTACACGCGCCGTCTCAAGCGTCACTGCTCGGTCTTCCGCAGGCTGATCGAGGTGTTCTACGACAACCACAGCTTTGCCGTCTTCATGACCCAGAAGCCGCCGCTCGACCTGAACCGGGGCATCATCTCAATCGTGGCCGGGCACGCGCGCCTCACATGGCCCCTCTGGTGGAGGTTCAGGGTGTTTCTCGCCGTCTGCCGGCTCCAGAGGAGTTTTCCGATCGTGAAGCGGATCGACCATTCCGCGCGGGTGTCTCTCAAAACGGCGTGAGACCCTGGATCGCCGTATTCGCGTCGTTCAAGGCCGCGGCGCTGGCGCTTGCCCTGGCGCACCACCGGGGCGCGGCCCTGGTTGTATTCTTCGCCCCCGACCCCTGGGTCTTCTTCCAGTTCATCCTCCCGTCGCAGCAGGCCTTCGGGCCCGTCGTCACCTCATTCGAGACCAGCCGACAGGAGGTGTGGCTCACGATTGACGACGGCCCCGACCCGGAGAGCACGCCGCGCGTCCTGGAGCTCCTTCGCGAACACGGGGCCCGGGCGACCTTCTTCCTCGTCGGGGAGCAGGTCGACAGGCACCCGGCGCTTGCGAGGCAGATCGTCGCCGAGGGGCACTCGATCGGGAACCACACCCAGACGCACCCCTCGACCTCCTTCTGGTCCGCGTCGCCCGCCCGGACGGCCTCGGAGATCGACCGCTGCGTCGCGGCCCTCCTCCTCGCCGACGCGCCGTTCGAGCGGTACTTCAGGCCGCCGGTCGGCATCCGCAACTTCTTCCTCGATCCCCAGCTTTCGGCCCGGGGCATGCGGCTTGTCCTCTGGAGCGCACGAGGCTTTGACGGCGCGGGCAGGCTTCCGGAGGCGGCACTGGCGCGGATCGCCCCCCAGATAAGGCCCGGGGCGATCATCGTCTCGCACGAGGGCGGC
Organism: Opitutaceae bacterium; assembly: GCA_003168315.1. Taxonomy (GTDB): domain Bacteria; phylum Verrucomicrobiota; class Verrucomicrobiia; order Opitutales; family Opitutaceae; genus Palsa-1447. The sequence continues at coordinate 7,371 of PMSP01000346.1, read as the reverse complement.
CCGCGCGCGCCCAAGCGCATCCGGTTCCTGGCGCTCCTCCTCGATCACCTGTCCGAAGAGGGCTACTCCTGCGTGATCCCGCGCGGCGACGCGCTGGTCGAGGGCGGCTGAGGCGCTATTCGACGCGCAGGGGCGCCTTCACCACGTCGACCGACGATTTCCCGACGAGGACCTCGAAGTCGCCGGGCTCGACCGTTCGGCGCATGTTGATGTCGAAGGCCTCGAGCTTGTCGGGTGTGAGCGAGAAGGTGACCGTCTGCGTCTCGCCCGGGTTGAGCGTCACGCGGGAGAAGTCCTTCAGCTCCTCGACGGGGCGCACGGGCATGCTGACGAGCGCGTGGATGTAGAGCTGGACGACCTCGTCGGCCCTCACGGTCCCGGTGTTCGTGACGTCGACCGTGACGCTGGCATTTCCGGCCGGCGCGATCTTGGCCGGAGAGACCCGGAGGTTACTGTAGTCGAAGGACGCATAGCTGAGCCCGAACCCGAACGGGTACAAAGGCGTGGAGTCGTCGCTGACATAGCTGCGCATGCGGGAGGGCTTGTGGTCGTAGTAGTCCGGGACCTGCCCGACCGAGCGCGGGAAGGTGACAGTCAGCTTGCCGCTCGGGCTCACCTTGCCGAAGAGGACGTCCGAGACGGCCTGGCCGGTCTGCTGCCCGAGGTACCAGCACTCGACGATGGCCTTGGCGTCGGACTGCAGGCGGTTGACGGCCAGCGGGCCGCCGTTGATCAGGAGGACCACGACGGGCTTGCCCGTCGCCAGGATCGCCGTCGCGAGCTCGTTCTGGCGTCCGACGAGTTCGAGCGTGTCCCGGTCCCCGCGATGATCCTCGCTCCACGCCTCTCGGCGCAGGAGTTCGTTCTCGCCGAGGACGAGGACGACGGCGTCGCTCTTCAGGGCGGTCTCCACCGCGCCGTCGATCAGGCGCGAGTCGTCGGCCGGGTCGTTCATGACGGGATTCTCGTTCACCAGCCACCCGGAGGCGTGGTTCGCCGTCAGCTTGCACCCCTCGGAGTAGAGGACCGTCATCGAGCTCCCCGCAAAATCCTTGATGCCCTGAAGAACGCTCACGCCCTCCATCGGCACCGCCGAGTAGCCGCCGAGGTGAATGTCGGCCGCGTTGGGCCCGATGACCGCCAGGGTCTTGATCTTCGAGGCGTCAAGGGGAAGGAGGTGGCCGTCGTTCTTCAGGAGGACCATGGCCTCGTCGGCAACCTGCCGCGCCAGCGCCTTGTGCTCGTCCGTGTTCGTCTCCCGGTCCACCCTCTCCGGGTCGGCAAAGGGGTGCTCAAACATCCCGCAGAGGAACTTCACGCGAAGGACGCCCGCGGCGGCGCGGTCGATCGCGGCCATCGAGACCTTCCCGGCCCTTTCCTCCCCGGCGAGGGTCGAGAAGCACCGTCCCTTGCCCCCAAGGTCATAGTCGAGCCCGGCCTCGATTGCCATCGCCCCGGCCTCGGCCGGGCCGGCGGCCGCGTGGTGGTCCTCGTACAGGACGTCTATCCCGCCCCCGTCGCTCATCACATATCCGTCAAAGCCCCACTCGTTGCGCAGGATCTCGGTCAGGAGCTTGTGGTTCACGTGGTTGGGCACGCCGTCCCACTCGTTGTACGACGCCATGAGCGAGTCCGCGTGGGCGACCTTGACGGCCATCTCGAAGGGATAGAGGTGATTCGTGCGGAACTCCCTGTCACCGAAGCTGAGGGGCGCTATGTTCCTGCCGCCCTCGGACTGGCCGTGACCCGCGAAATGCTTGAGCGTCGCCTCGACGTGCTCCTGGTCGATGGTGGCCTCCCTGCCCTGAAGGCCGAATACGGCCGCCATGCCCATTCGGGAAACGAGGTACGGATCCTCGCCGTAGCATTCCTCGAATCGCCCCCACCTGGGGTCGCGCGCAAGGTCGAGCACCGGGGCAAGCACCTGCCTGACGCCCCGCGCGCTCGCCTCCTGGCCGGCGGCGGTGAAGACCCGCTCGACGAGCGCCGGGTCCCAGGTGCCCCCCATCGCGATTGCGGCGGGAAAGCTCGTGGCGCCGGCCGCCATGTAGCCGTGAAGCGCCTCGGCGAAGCTGAAAACAGGGATCCCGAGGCGCGTCTTCTCGAGCATGTACTTCTGGACGGAGTTCATCCTGAAAATGCGCTCGCGCGGGTTGTGGGCGAAGCGGTCGCCGCCGGCCCCTGGGGGGCCTGCCCAGACCGAGCCCGCGCCGTTGCCGAGGGCCGCGGCATCGGCGCCCCCGACGAAGTTGCCCTTGTCGTCGAACGCGTGCGGGTCCTTCGTCCTGAATCCCTGCAGCTGCGCCACCTTTTCCTCGAGGGTCATCCGCTGCAGGAGGTCCTTCACCCTGGCATCGATCGGCAGGGACGGGTCCTGGTAGGGCGCCTGGGCGGCCGCTGCGGCGGCCGCGGCCAGGAATGAGGTCAGGGAGAGGAGGACTTTGGGGCTCATGGGGTTCCTGAAAAAGGGTGCCGCGGTCAGTTTGACTCGTCCTCGTGGATCTTGAACGTCATCTGCACGGTCTCGCTCCGGCCATCCGGCCGCGGTCCGATGGAGCGGGTCTGCTCGCAGGCCTCCGTCACCGAGCGGTCGAACTCGGAATTGCCGGAACTGCGGATGATCCTCACATGCGAGAGGGAGCCGTCAGCCGCGACGAAGAACTCAAGGCGCGCCTCGAGGCTGTCGCTGACGCCCTCGGGAGGCGTGTGGTTCTCCTTGATCCGCGCCTTGAGGAGGGAGAAATAGGCGTCGAGCTCGCTTCCCTCCTCCCTCGTGAGGGCCTTCCCGCCGGCCCCGCCGACCTTGTTCTCGGTCGATCCGCCGAGGACGCCCTCGCGGATCCCCTCGGCGTCGATGTGCGCGACCTTGGCGTCGGCCTTCGCGGCGGCCGCCTCCTTCCTGAGCTCGGCCTCCCTTTCCTTCTGGTACTTGGCTTCCAGGCGCTTCTCGCGCCTTGCCTCGACGCGCTTCAGGTCGGCGACCAGGTCGACCGGCTTCGCGGCCTTCGCCGGCTTTGCCGGGGCTGGCGGCGCCTCCGGCGGCGCGGACTGGATGGGCGAGGTCTCGGCCTTGGGCGCCGGGGGGACCTCGGCACGCGTCACGGGCGGCGCCTGGAGCTTGACGCCGCCCGCGCTTCCCAGCGCGGGGGCGGCCGTCGCCGCGTAGTTGTCGCCCTCGCCGGCCACCAGCTCCAGGATCTTGGGTGTGTCCTGGGCTATGTTGCTCGCGGCGTAGCTGAAGAAGAGGATGAGGGCCACGACCGCGCCGTGGAGCAGCGCGGAAAGTCCATAGGCGCCCGGTGACTGCGCGCTCATTTCGACGGCGTCTGCGTGTCGAACGTGAACTTGAGGAGGTTCACCTGCTTCAGCTCGTCCATGAGGGCGACGATCTTCTCGTAGGGCACCTTGGCGTCGCCGCGAATCCGGACCACCGGGGGCTTTGCCTCCGAGGCGTAGAGCCTGAGGCGGCTCTTGAGCTCGGCGGCCGACACGGGCGTCGTCCGCTCGTCCAGGTAGGTGTTGCCCTTCGCGTCGATCGAGATTGCGACGTAGTGGGTGCTCTTGTCGGGCTTCTGCTGCAGGCTCCTCGACTCCGAGGGCAGCGTCACCGGGATCGTCTGCTCCTGGTTGATCAGCGGGGTCGCGATCATGAATATGATCAGGAGGGTGAACCCCAGATCGATCAGGTTCGTCACGTTCATCTCCGCTATCGGGTGGGACTGACGGGGTCGCTTGAAGGTCCGTGCCATGTGGGTTCCTCTATGGGGCGCTCAATTGGACTCGAGCTCAATCCGGTCGGCCAGCGAGCTCGCGTAGTTCTCGAGCTCGGTGATGAGCCGCTTCGTCATCGCGAACAGCATGTTGTAGCCGAAAAGGCACGGGATGGCGACCAGGAGCCCGGAGATCGTGGTGAGGAGGGCCGCCGAGACGCCGGGCGCGAGGGTCTGGATGCTCGCCGTCTGCTGGACGGACACCGCGCTGAAGGCGTCCATGACGCCCCAGACCGTGCCGAGGAGGCCGAGGAAAGGCGCGCCCGAGACGATCGAGGCGAGGAAGATCATGTTGGCCTCGTAGCGGAGCGTCTGGCGGGCGAGCGCGCGCTGGAGCGCGTTCTCGGCGTGCTCGAGGCGGAAGCGGGCGGTGTCCAGGCCCTTCTCCTTGCCGATGGCGGCCGCCCGCCAGTACGCCTCGACCGCGTCGCTGAAAAGGTCCGCGTAGGGAATCTCTCGCCGCTCCCTCATGGACTCGGAGAGCTCGAGGAGGTTCTTCTGGTCCCGCAGGTGCCTCTCGAATGAGTGGTTCAGGCGCCTCAGGGTGTTCAGCTCGTGGCGCTTCCCGAACATGACGGCCCACGCGATGATGCTGAACACGGCGAGGCCGGAAGTGATCACCTGCCCCACTATGTCGCAGTGCTCAAAGACATCGATAATGTTGGCGGCTGCGAGGATCGGGACGATGTTCACGGACATGGTTTCAGCGTTGGATGAATTTTGGGATTCGTCCAATGGAATTCAAAGCTTCCTCGCCAAAGGTCGCTAATCTCCCCAAGCTGGGCGGCACATGGTCCTGAAGTCCAAACACACCGGCAAACTCATCTCGTTCGAGGGGTCCGAGGGCAGCGGCAAAACCTCCCAGATCGCGCGCCTCGCCGAGCGGCTCCAGAAGCTCAAGCGCGACGTGGTCACCGTCCGCGAGCCCGGCGGCACCGAGATCGGCGAGCAGATTCGCAACATCATCGTCCATAATTCCAAGGGCGACGAGATGTGCCCCGAGACGGAGCTTCTCCTCTTCGCCGCGGCCCGCGCCCAGCTGGTCCGCGAGGTCATCGCACCGGCCCTCATGCGCGGCGCCATCGTCCTGAGCGACCGCTACCTCGACTCGTCGACCGTCTACCAGGGAATCGGCCGCAACCTGGCTGCCGACCCCGTGAACCAGATCAACCGCTTCGCGGTCGGCAACGTGATGCCCGACCTGACGATCGTGATCGACGTCCCGACAAAGGTCGGCCTGGCGCGCATCCACCAGCGGGCCTCGGACCTGCCCGACCGGATGGAGCGCGAGAACATCGATTTCTACAACAAGATCCGCGAGGGTTACTTGGTCCTCGCCAAGGGGATGCCGTCCCGCTTCGTGGTCGTGGACGGCTCCTCGGACGAGTCCGCGACCGAGAAGAAGATCTGGGAAGCGGTCAGGACCCGTATCGCCGAATGACCTCGGCCGCGGTGCCGTGGCCGCCGGCGTTCGCGGGCACGCCCGCCGTCGCCGTCCTTGAGCGCGCCATCGGCCGGGGACGGCTCTCCCACGGGCTCATGCTCGCGGGGGACGACCCGGAGGGGCTTTCGGCCGCGGGTCTCGCGCTCGCCGACCGCCTGCTGAACCGCGGCGCCGACAGGGCGCGGCACCAGACGCCCGACCGCCACCCCGACTGCTTCCAGGTCCGGCCGGCGGGCCGGTCGCGCTCCATCACCGCCGGCGCCGTCCGGGCTCTGATCGACCAGGTCAACACGTCCTCGACCCTCTCCCTGCACAAGGTCGCGCTCTTCCACGACGCCGACCGAATGAACCCCGCGGCCGCGAACATCCTCCTGAAGACGCTCGAGGAGCCTCCCCCCGGGACGACGATCCTTCTGCTGACGGGCAGGCCCTATGCGCTCCTTCCGACGATCCGCAGCCGGGTCCTGCATTTCCGCTTCCCCGGGATGGCCACAAAGGTGCCTGCGGAGGGATGGGACGCGTGGCTCGACGACTACCGGGCGTGGCTCGGGCGCCTGGGGAAGGGCGTGGCCGCGGGGCGCGCGGCGGCGGACGGCATATTCACGCTCTACGGCCTGGTGGCCCGATTTGGCGCCATGCTGGACAGGGCCTCGGGCGAGGAGGTCGCCCGCCGCAAGGGGGCCCTCGCCGAGGGCCTGGAGGACGAGGTGATCGCGGCGATCGAGGCGGAGGCCTCGGTCGGCCTCCGGTCCCGGATGTTCGCCGGGATCGAGAACGCGACACGCGCCCACGCCGTCGAGCTCATGGAGGCGGGCGACCCCGGCGCCCGCCGGCTCCTGACGGCCTCGATAGACAGCCTCGAGCGGGTGGCCGGCCTCCTGCGGATCAACCTGAACGAGTCCGCGGCACTCGAGGACTTCCTCCTCGCGTCCCTGAGGATCTGGACGAGGCGCTGAGCATCGCGGCGCCGAAGACGCCCGCGCTGTCCCCGAGGGATGGCCTCAGGAACTCGGTCCTGAGCTCGGTGTTGAAGACGAACCTGAGGGCGTTCCGGCGCGTCTCCTCGGAGTAGAGAATGTCGATGTTCCCGACGCCGCCCCCGATCACCACCGCGTCCGGGTCCAGGATATTGATGACGGCGGCGATCGCCTCCCCGAACTTGAAGCTCAGCCTCCGGAGCGTTGCGCGGGCGGCCCCCTCCCCCTTCGCGGCGCGAAGGACGATCTCCGGCATCCGGGCGCCACGGCCGGTCAGGTTTCCGTAGTGGCGCTCGAGGGCCGGCCCGGAGATCACCGTCTCCACGCACCCGGATTTCCCGCAGTAGCACGGCGTGCGCTCCCCGCGCATCGGGTTGTGGCCCCACTCGCCCGCGATGCCGTGCAGCCCCTCAAGGACGCGCCCGTCGACCACCACGCCCCCGCCGCAGCCCGTCCCGAGGATCAGGCCGACGACGACGCCTCGGTTCCTGCCGGCGCCGAACATCGCCTCCGCAAGCGCGAAGCAGTTGGCGTCGTTTGCGACCCGCGCCTCGGCGCCGAGCGCCGCGGACAGGTCCTCACGGAGGGGTTGGCCGTTCAGGCAGGCCGTGTTCGAGTTCTTGAGGACCCCGGTCGCGGGGTCGATGACGCCGGGCGTGCCGAAGCCGATCCAGCCGGGGCGCTTCGTGCCTGATTTCCTCTCCAGCATCGCGACCAGCCTCACGATCTGGCGGATCACGTGGGCATAGCCCCTGCGGCTCTCGGTCGGAACGCGCAGCCGGCAGAGCGCGCAGTCCGGCCGCCGGGGATCGATCACGGCCCCCTCGATCTTGGTACCCCCCAAATCGATGCCGTAAAGGCTCATCCCCCTAGAGCACCCGGTTGTGGCGGATGACCTCGGAATAGTAGCGCGACGACAGCTTCGGCGTCCGCTTCTGCGTCGTGAAATTCACGTGGACTATCCCGAATCTGCGGGTGTAGCCGTCCTCCCACTCGTAGTTGTCCATGAATGACCAGAGGAAATAGCCCTTGGCCGGAACGCCGTCCCCGATCGCCCGCTGCAGCTCGCGCAGGTAGCCGCGCAGGAATTCGCGGCGGTGCAGGTCGAACACCTCGCCGCCGGCTACGGGCTCGACGTCGTAGCCGCACCCATTCTCGGTCACGTAGATCGCTTGCGGGC
>PMSP01000164.1 GCA_003168315.1 Opitutaceae bacterium | reverse complement strand
CCCTGTCAACCCGTTTCCCGGTTGTGTCTTAAGTCGGCGTGGCGTAGGGTGGTCCGGTGTCCACGCAGCGCCTGCGCCTAGTAACATTCAACATTGCGCACGGACGGGGCCTGGCGCCGATACAGGGGCTGACTTCGTCCCGGAAGCTGCGGCTGAACCTGCGTCGAATCTCGGATCTCCTTGGGAAGCTGGGGGCTGACCTCGTGGCCCTCCAGGAAATCGACGAATGCTCGGTCTGGGCGGGCAGCTTCGACCACCTGGACTACCTCCGGGCCCATGCCGGCTTTCCCCATGCGGCATTCGGGATCAACAACCGGCGGCCCGGCCTCATGAACCTCTCTTACGGGAACGCGATCCTGTCGCGCTTCCCGATCGCGGAGACCGAGACGATCGTCTTCGGCAAGAGGAGGCTGGGGGAGAAGGGGTTCCTGTTTGCCGAGATCGACGTCGGCGGCCGGGTGATCCCGATCGTCAACCTGCACCTGCACTTCGGGTCGAGGCAGAAGCGCCTCGTCCAGCTCGACCTCCTCGTTACCTGGCTGAGGGGCAAGGAGAGGGAGCGGGGCGCCCGCTGGTCAATCCCCCCGATTGTCTGCGGCGACTTCAACACGCCGGAGACGGGCGACGACGCGACCTCGGCCCTCTTCAGCCACCTGAGCGACTACGGCGACTACTGCCTTCACCCGCTGCTGGGCCGGACCTTCCCGTCGCCCCTCCCGCGGCGCGCCCTCGACTTCGTCTTCGTCCCGCCGGGGTGCAAGGCCGTGCGCAGCGAGGTGGTCCGCTCGTTCCTTTCCGACCACAGGCCGGTCATGGTTGAGTTTTCAGTGGCGTGACGCGTCGAATTGCTCTTGAACGACCTCCGATGTCACGGATCAAAGACGCATTCGCCCGAGCCCGCTCGCAGAACCGCGCCGCCTTCATCGCATACCTCTGCGCCGGCGACCCCGATTTCGACACCTCGCTGGCCGCCTGCCGCGCCGTCGTCGACGCCGGCGCCGACATCCTTGAGCTCGGGGTCCCTTTCTCGGACCCCCTGGCCGATGGGCCCACGAACCAGCTTGCCGCCCAGAGGGCCCTCCAGTCCGGCATGACCGCGGCCAGGGTCTTCGAGCTCGTGGCCAAGCTCCGCAAGACGAGCGAGGTCCCGATTGTCTTCTACACCTACTACAACCTGGTCTTCTCGAACGGGGTCGAGAAGTACGGCAATTCGGCGCGCGCGGCGGGTGTCGACGCCCTCCTGATCCTCGACCTTCCGCCGGAGGAGGCGGGGGAGGCCGCGGCGGCCTGCAGGGCGAGCGGGATGGACACGGTCTTCATCGTGGCTCCGACGACCCCGGACGACCGGCTTCCCAGGATCGCCGCCGCCGCCACCGGCTTCATCTACTACGTCTCCCGGGAGGGCGTCACCGGCGTCCGCGAGCAGCTTGCCGGGGGAATCCCGGAGGCGGTGGCGCGGATCCGGGCGCACACGAAGCTGCCCGTCGCGGTCGGCTTCGGCATTTCCACGCGCGAGCAGGTCTCGCTCGCGGGCGCCGCGGCCGACGGCGTCGTGGTCGGGAGCGCCCTCGTCAACGTGATCCGCGACGGCCTCGGCGCGAGGGCGGGCATCGGCCCGGCGCTGGGCCGCAGGGTGTCCGAACTCGCCACGGGGACAAGGCGCCCATGACCCGCGTCCTTGTCATCGACGACGACCGGCTCCAGTTCCGGCTCGTCCAGGCCCATTTCAAGAACTTCCAGCGCGGGTCCTACGAGCTCGACTGGTCCGAGACGTACGAGGACGGACTCTCGCGCCTCCTTTCCGGGGACTACGCGGTGTGCCTCCTCGACTACCGCCTGGGGGAAAGGGACGGCCTCCAGCTGATCCGCGAGGCGACGGCGGCCGGCTGCCACACGCCGATCGTTTTCCTCACCTCCGAGGTTTCCGACAATGTCGACATCCAGGCGATGGAGGCGGGCGCGCTCGACTACCTCGTGAAGGGCGAGATCTCGCCCCGGTTCCTCGAGCGCTCGCTCCGGTACGCGCTCAAGCTCGGCGACTCGCTCGAGGCCCTGCGGCGCCTCGCCACGAGGGATGAGCTCACGGGCCTCCTCAACCGCCGCGAGTACGAGCGGATACTGGCCGACGAGGAGGACCGGGCTCGCAGGTTCGGCCATCCGCTGTCGCTCGTCGTCATCGACATGGACCACTTCAAGTCCGTCAACGACACGCACGGCCATCCCGCCGGCGACGCGGTTCTGAAGGAGGCCGCGCGCCGGATCGCGGCGGCCATACGCACGGTGGACCGCGCCGCGCGGATCGGCGGGGAGGAGTTCGCGCTCATTCTTGTCCAGACGGACCGGGCCGCCGCCGCGGAGGTGGCCCGGCGCGCCATCGAATCAATCTCCAAGGACCCCGTCGCGGCCGGCGCCGTCTCGCTTAGCGTCAGCGCCAGCGCGGGCGTGGCCGAGCTTCCCGCCGACGCGGCCGTCGCGGCGGAGCTCTTCGCCGCGGCCGACAAGGCGCTCTACGCGGCGAAGGAGGGGGGCCGCAACAGGGCGGTCACCGCCGGGGAGGCGCGAGGGGAGTCGTGAGCGGCAGCGCCGAGACCGGGCGCGTGCTCCACGTCATCACCGGCTGCACGGCGGTCGGCAAGACCGACTGGGCCCTGCGCTGGGCCGAGGCGCACGGGGCGGAGATCATCTCCTGCGACTCGCTCCTCTTCTACAGGGGCATGGATATCGGGACGGCCAAGCCGACCGCGGCGCAGCTCGGCCGCGTCCGCCATCACCTGCTCGACATCCGGGACGTGTCCAAGCCCATGAGTGCGGCCGCCTATGCGCCGATGGCGCTCGCGGCGGCCGAGGACATCCTTTCCCGAGGGAGGCGGATCCTCATCGTGGGCGGGAGCGGCTTCTACCTGAGGTCATTCCTCGCGCCCGTGGCCGACGGCCTGGAGGTCCCGGCGGACGTCCGGGCGCGCGTCGCGGCCACGCTTGAGTCCGGCGGCCTGCCGGCCCTTCTCTCGGAACTGCGGCGCCTGAATCCAGGCGGTCTGGCGGGGATGGACACGGCCAACCCCCGCCGGGTCGCCAGCGCGCTCGCCCGGTGCCTCGCCTCGGGCCGGACGCTGGCCGAGCTCTCCGCGGAGTTCGCGCGCATCGTTCCCCCCTTCGCGGGCTGGGAGGTGAGGCTGGCGAGGCTCGACCGGGCGGCGGCCGACCTTGAGGAGCGGATCACGGCGCGCGTGAACTCCATGCTCCGGGCCGGCCTGGTCCAGGAGGTGAGGGGCCTCCTCGGCGCCGGCCTCGGGTCCAATCCGAGCGCGGCGAGGGCCATCGGGTACCGGGAGACGATCGACGTCCTCGAGGGGCGCGCCCCGGAGTCCGGGCTTGCCGGTCTGATTGCCAGGGACACCAGGGCGCTCATCAAGAAACAACGCACTTGGTTCCGCACCCAGCTGCCGCCCCATCCGGTGGTCGACGCGTCCGATCCCGGCGGCGCGGAGCGCCTATTCCTTGGGTAGGGGCTTGCGCCTCTGGTAGACGTCCCGGTAATAGACCAGCGTGTCGCCGACCAGGTCCACGACGCCGCTCGCCGGGGTCGTCATGCAGAGGAGCCCCTCGTGGCGGCCGATCCTGTAGGTGTCCTTCGTGTCATTGATCGGACCCTTGGCGCCCATCTCGTAGAAGCGGACCTGCCCCGCGGCGTCGACCTCGATGACGCGGTCCCCGGTCTTGCCGCCGGTCGCGTAGGTCCCGGCCAGCGTCGCCTCCTTGGCCTTTATCTCGTCGGCGTCCGTCAGGAGCTTCACCTCGACCTTCTTGTTGACGCTCTCGACGTAGAAGACCGAGTAGAGGATGTAGCCGTTCAGCGCGAGGCCGACCGCGAGCATCGCGAACGCGATCCCCCGGTGCGGGGCCGTCGGGGGCGGCTGGTCCTCCACGGACGCCGCCACCACCTCGACGTTTTCAAGCCTCTCGAGGATCGCAGGGACGGCCATCTCGACCGCCGGGGCCGAGTGATTGCGCGCGTCGTAGACCTGGAGCCTTCCCCGGCTCGTCCGGATGATGAGCTTCGCGCTGCGGCCCGTCGCCACGATGTTGGGGTCATATTCCTCGTTGTCGGCCGCGTCGATCTCGACGAACGCATCCAGAAGCACCGTCAGGTCGGCGGCGCTCAGTTCGCCGCGGTCGGTGTTTTCCGANNACATTTAGTGCTCCAACACGAATACCGGGTAGTTCCGGAATCCGAGGAAAAAATTGCCGGTGTCGAGGTTTCCGTCGTCCAGCTTCGTGTCTATGTCGGTCAGCTGGTTGGCGTCGGAGGTGACAGGGTTGTTGGTGGTGGAGGAAATGATGATGACGGCCGCGTAGCGGCCGCCGTCCTGCGGGCTCTGGGTCGCGAACTGGTAGTTGCCTCCGATGGGCGTCGTCCTGGCCCAGTTCGTCTGGCTCAGGTAGCCGTCCATGCCCGCGGGAAACGCGCCGGGCGCGCCGCCGCCGGGCGGCCAGTCCCCGTGTTCCTGCGCGTACGCCTGGAAGGCGCCGGCATACACGCGAAGGTCGTTCATCACGGCGCTCGAGCGCGCATTCTGGGCGTTCTTCTTCAGCGCCGGGATCGACGCCGCGGCCAGGATCCCGATGACGAGCACCACTATCGACAGCTCAAGGAGGCTGAATCCGGCCTCGCGGCCGGAAGCCTCACTCGGGAAGGTTGATTCGATAGAGCTGCAGGGAGCTGCCCTCGAGGAAGCGCAGGTTCGCGTTTGCCAAGAGCAGACTGACCTTCGCCTGCAATTCACTGACGCGGGCGGTTTCAAGAGTGTTCTGAGCTTGGAGCACCAAGTAGCTTGTTGCAAGACCGGCGTCGAACTGCGCTTTTGTAAGCTCGTAAGCCTTCGCGGCATACTGGGTGTTCTCCGCCGACGACCGCACGCTTTCGACGCTCGTCTCCACGCCGCGGATGGCGGCCCTGACGCTGACGACCAGCATCTGGTCGGCTTGGTCATAGGCGACCTCCTGGCTGCGCACCTGGGAGAGCGCCTCGTGGTAGAGCGCCCTGTTGGCATGCATCCCCCAGGGGATGTTGAGCGTCAGGCCGCCCGTCCAGTTGTAGCCGTTCCAGTTCCCGGTGATGGACTGGCTGACGCTCGGCGCATACGAGCTGTAGGCGAGCCCTCCGTTGACGTTGAGCTCCGGCAGCGTGTTGCGCTTGGCCTTGAGCGCCGCGAGCTTGAACTGGTCGATGGTCGCCTGCGCGACCGCCAGGTTGGGGCCGTTGTCGCGGGCGAGCTTGTACGAGCGGGCGAACGAGACCTCGGACTGCGGCTCCTGCGGGAACTGGACGTCGCCGACGCTCGAGCTGAACTCGCGGTCGCCGAGGAGCTGGAGAAGGCTGTCCTCGCTGTTGTGGACGGCCTGCCTGTCCAGGATGAGGAGGTTCTGCGCGGAGGCGACGCCCGCCCTGGCGTTCATGACGTCCAGGTCGGTGAGGACGCCGGTCTGGCGGCGGATCGTGTTCTCGTCCAGGAGCTGCTGGGCCTGCTTCAGCTCCTCCTCCTGCACCTTGTACTGCCCGCGCTGGTAGAGGAGGTTGTAGTAGGTCGTCTCGACGTTCAGGACCATCGTGAGGATGGTGCTCTTGAAGTTCAGGTTGGAGATCCTGACGCCGAGCCGCGCGCTCTCGATCGCGGCGCGGTTGTAGTCGGTCCCGGCGCCCTGGAGGAGCGGCTGCGTCACGGAGATCGAGGCCGTGCCGGAAAACGAGGGGTTGGGCAGCGTGAAGACGGGGTCATAGTCCGCTCGGACAAGCGTGTAGCCCGCCGTGACCGTGCCGCCGGTGATGAGGGTGTCGTTCACGGTGAAGGCGGCCGTCTCGAGCGTCGTTGTCGTTGGCGACGTGAAATACGTGACGGTGCCCCCCTGCTGTCCGGGGGCGCCGGTCGGCGCCGTCGACCCGGGTGTCGACGACTGGACCTCGTTGGCCGGCTGGAAGGCGAACTGCTTGTTCGCGTTGAAGTTGAAGTCGGGCTCGAAGGCGGCCTTCTGCACCTCCACCGAGTCCATGGCCTCGAACACGGTGAACTGCTGGATCCGGACCGTGAAGTTGCGCCCCAGGGCGAGGCCCACGCAGCCCTCGAGCGTCACCGGGCCGGATAGGTTGACGGGAAGGGCGGCGTCGCCAAACGACGTGCCCGGGTCGGGATCGGCCGCGGCGCGGGGGGACAATGCCAGAGCGAGACAGAGCAGGGAAAGGCCCGCGCGGAAGGTGGATCTTGGCATTGGATAAGGGGAAGCGGCGGTTATGCCCTAATCAACACAGCTGTGGGCCTCAAAGTTACTCTTTTTCTACCTGCGGCGGCGCAAACCGCCGGGACGGTCGAAACCCGCGGTTGAGCGGCGGCCCCCCAGGTGCCTATTTGACGCTTGTTTCCCCGCTGCTCGTGTCGGTGCGTTTGAGCTCCTGCTCCACCACCTCGCGCGTTATCGACGTCTCGTCCGCCTGCGCAAAGCTCGCGGCAAGCTGGCCCTTGACCTGCGCGTAGCGCGGGTTGGCGTCGTCGACGACGGGCGCCTTCTTGTCGGACGCGTAGACGAGGACGCCCTTGTCGGCCGTGGCCTGCATGTCGGAGAGCGTGCCCTTGCTGAGGGTGTCCAGGGCCTGGTAGACGGCCTGGTCGACGTCGTGGGGCTGCTCGCGCAGCGTGAACGGGGGATAGGCCTTGACCGTCACCTTCACGTCCCCGGCGGCCTCGGCCGCGGCCCGCTCGAAGCTCTCGCCGGCCCTGAGGCGGCCCTCGATCCCCGACTTGAGCGACCGGCCGAACTCGACGAAGCGGATCCGCCGCTGGTTGTCGGTCGCGTCCGAGCGGACCTTGTCGAGGATGTCCGCCATCGCGGGCTGATGGGAGGGGATGGACTGCCTCCAGAAGAGGACCACCGCGCCCTCCGGGCTCGCGATGCCCTCGGAATAGAACTTGTCGGCGTTCAATTCGAAGGCTGCGTTCGCGATCTCCCTGGAGTGGCCGAGCTCGGCGGGGCCGGCCTCGCTCGTGAACGGGGCGGCGCTCTCCAGCGTGAGCTTTCGCGAGGCGAGTAACGAGTCTAGCGACGCCCGGGTGACCTTGCCGTCATAGAGCCCGTACGCGAAATCCGAGGCCGCCTTCACGGCATCGCCCTTGGCGAGCTCCGCGATCAGGGCCTGGCGCACCTGGGGCTGCACGGCCGCGTAGTCGGCCGCCGGGTCGGGCTTCACGACGGACCCCTTCGGGGCGGCCGGCCGGGGGAATTTCCCTGGGTTTGAGTCGTAGAAATCGCGCACCTGGGCCTCGGTCGGGGACGCCTGCGACAGGAACATGGCCGCGGGGAACCGCACGTAGTCGACCTGCACGCTCGGCGGCACCGTGTAGCGG
>PMSP01000170.1 GCA_003168315.1 Opitutaceae bacterium | reverse complement strand
GCGTTCAGCGTGTCGAAGATCGTCTCGATGAGGAGCGCGTCGACGCCCGCGGCCGCGAGCGACCTCGACTGCTCAAGGTACGCGTTCACGACCTGGTCCCACGTGACGGCGCGGAAGTCGGGCCGGTTGACGTCGGGGGACATCGAGAGGGTCCTGTTGAGGGGCCCGACGGCGCCGAAAACAAAACGGGGGCGGCCGGGCTCGGCCGCCCGGGCCTTGTCCGCCGCCCGCCTGGCGGCCCTGGCCGCGGCCGCGTTCATCTCCGGGACGATCGACTCCGTGCCATAGTCCGCCTGGGAGACGACCGTGGAATTGAACGTGTTCGTCTCGACTATGTCGGCCCCGGCCGCGAAGTACTCCGAGTGGATCCGCTCGATCACGTCCGGCCTCGTGATCGACAGGAGGTCGTTGTTCCCCTTGAGGTCGTGCGGGTGCTTCGCGAACCGCGTTCCCCGGAAATCGGCCTCCTCGAGGCCCTCGGCCTGGATCATCGTTCCCATGGCGCCGTCCAGGATCGCGATCCTGGAGTCGAACAGGCGCCGCAGCGCGGCAAAGGAGCTGGATTCTCTTGGGGAAACCATGGTCGTGTGGGTTGGATGATGAGTTCCGGAAGGCTGACAATGGCAATGCATTCGGCGGGTTGTTGCAAGCTACATATCAATAAATCCGTATTTATTGATATGATTGTGCTTGCCACCTTTTGCCGCTTTCTGGAGCATTGAATCGCCCGTCGTTCTTTGTCCCACCAATCCGGGAATCAAGGGAAGGCCGTGAAAACCGGCCACAGTTGCGCTGCGGTATCGCATCACAGACCCCCACCGCGCCGTCCGAGGCGCGGGCAAAGCCAATCGGGCCCCCACCCCGGTGAAGGCGAGGGGCGAGGAAAAGCCGGTCTGGCCTGCAAACGGCCCGACCGGGGACACATGCGGAGTCCGAACATCTTCTCCCGGGGCAATCCTTCGGCCGGCGCGATTGCGCGCGCCGGCTCCGATTACTTCATCGCAATAGTGAAGAAGAGCACCCGTATGAACTCAACACCTACGCCCGGATGGGCAGCCCTCCGGCGCATCGTCCTGTTTGCCGCGGTCGCCGCGACCGCGCCCGCCTACTCCCAGTCCGACCCCGACGCCCCGCTCAATCCCGTGCTGGTCGTGGCGACCCGGACCCCTGAGGACACCCGAACGCTCGGGACCGCGACGGACCTGATCACGGCCGCGGACCTCTCGCGCCAGCAGATCACGAGCCCGGCGGCCGCCCTGGGCGCCGTTCCCGGCGCCCCGCTCTTCGCGAACGGCGGGATCGGCTCGGACGTCTCCATCTTCACCCGCGGATCGGACTCGGACCAGACCCTTTTCCTGGTCGACGGAATCCGGCTGAACGACGCCAACACCGACTATGCCGTGTACCTCGGGGGCGCCCGGCTCGGCGCCACCGACTCGATCGAGATCGCGCGCGGCCCCCAGAGCACGCTCTACGGCAGCGAGGCCGTGGGCGGCGTCATCTCGATCCAGGCCCAGAAGGGCTCGGGCGATCCGTCCGCGGACATCGCCGTCGAGGCCGGAAGCTTCGACACCGTGTCGGGCTCGGCGGACGCGCAGGGCGCGCGGGGGCCCTGGGCGTGGGCCCTCTCGGCGGCGGGTTCCCACACGGAGAACGACAGGCCGAACAACGACTTTGACAGCGGGGACCTCGTGCTGCGCCTGGACCGCGACGTCTCCTCCTCGGTCGCCATGGGCGCGACCCTGCGGGGCTTCGAGGGCCGCTTTGGGGATCCGGGCGACATCTTCACCAACGACCCCTATGCGCACGAGACTGAGAGCAACTGGCTCGGCACGGTCTTCGCCGACCTGAAGCCGTCGAAGGACTGGACCGCGCATGTGATCCTGGGGGGACAGGATCGCCGCTATGTCTCCTTTGACGAGCTTCCCGGGGTCTTCTCCGACACGACGGTCGTCCAGAACCGCAGGGGCGTCCTTGACGCGCAGGCCACGTATTCCGGGCTCGGGGACCAGAAGATCACGGCCGGAGTCACCGCCGAGGCCGAGACCACGCAGGACAACGGCTATGGGAACATCGACCAGCGCCAGGAGTTCCTGGCGGCGTTCGCCGAGGATGAATGGCATCCGATTGCGTCCACCTACCTGACGGGCGGCCTGCGCTACGATGACTTCGACACGTTCGGCACATCGGTCACGGGCCGGGTCACCGCGGCATGGCTCACCCCGGACCGCTCGGTCAAGCTGCGGGCGAGCTACGGGACGGGGTTCAACGCCCCGAGCTTCCTCGAGCTCTATGGCGTGGACGTGGGCTATGTCGGCAACCCGGACCTCAGGCCCGAGCGCACTCGGGGAGGGGACGCCGGCATCGACTGGTACCTGCCGAAGGACGAGGGGTCTCTCAGCGCGACCTGGTTTGAAAACGACTACCGCGACCTGATCGTCTACGACTTCGACGTCTATCCCGGGACGACCGCCAATGTCGGCAAGGCCCGCACCGACGGCGTCGAGCTCGAGGCAAGGCTCAGGCTGGCGGCCGGGATCGAGCTCCACGCGTCGTACACCTACCTGAACGCGGACGACATCACGGACGGAACCCGGCTCCTTCGGCGGCCGCGCAACAGCGGCAGCGCCGACCTATGGAAGGACTTCGGGAGGGGATGGAGCGCGGGCGCGGGCGTCCAGGTGGTCGCCGGCCGCCAGGACGTCGACGCCCAGACGTTCCTGACCGTCGACGACCCCAACTACACGGTGGCCAGGATCTATGCCGAATGGCGCGCGACGCCGAGGCTTTCCGTGAGGGCCCGCGTCGAGAACGCCCTCGACGAGAAATATGAGCCCGTCAACGGGTACCCGGCGCTTGGATTTGGGGCCTTCGGCGAGGTCGCCTGGAAACTCTGACGCCGAGTGTTTGACGGTGGGAGGGGGCGCGGATTGGCTTGGGCCATGCCGAGCGCCCGCCCCCTTTCCGCCGCCTTCCTTGCCCTTGGGCTGGCAGTCGCGGCGGCGGCCGATCTCCCGCCGTCCCCGGCGGCGTCCCGCCCGACGGAGGCCTACGTGCCCCCGGAGATCTCGGGGATGACCCGCCCCCAGTCGAGCGAGCTCCGCGAGCTCGTTGTGCGATTCGTCACGGACCGGGACGAGATCCTTCGCTTCTACAGCGTCAACGGGTCCGAGCTCCAGAACCGGCGCATCCGGGAATTCTACGGCGCATGGCGCGCGCGCCTGGAGGCGATGCCCTATGAGAGCCTGGGCACGGAGGGCAGGGTGGACTGGCTCCTCATGGTGCGGCAGCTCGACTACGACCAGAAGCTCCTCGATCGCCAGGAGGCGAGGTTTCGCGAGATGTCCCCCCTTGTCCCGTTCGCGGGCGACATCGCGAGGTTGCAGGAATCCCGGCGACTCATGGAGCCGGTGGACCCGCAGGAGTCGGCCGCCACGCTCGACCGGATGACGAAGGAGGTTGCGAAGATCCTGGAGGGTCTCAAGGCGGCCCTGAAAGGCGACGAGCCCAAGGACCCGAAGCCGGCCGGGGCCGTTCCCCTGACGGTCACAAGGATCGTGGCCTTCAGGTCGGTCGCCGCCATCGCCGACCTGCGCGAATCGCTCGAGGACTGGTACAAGTTCTACGGCGGCTACGATCCCCAGTTCACCTGGTGGGCGCGCGTCCCCCATGACAAGCTGAACGAGGCACTCGACGGCTACGTCAAGTTCCTGAGGGAGAAGGTAATCGGGATTGAACCCGGCAAGGACGAGCCCATCGTCGGCGACCCGATCGGGCGGGCGGGTCTGGACGTTGAGCTGGCCCACGAGATGATCGCGTATTCCCCCGAGGAACTCCTCGCCATCGCGAACCGGGAGTTCGCCTGGTGCGACTCGGAGCTGAAGAAGGCGTCGCGGCAGATGGGATTTGGCGACGACTGGAAGGCCGCCATGGAAAAGGTGAAGCAGGAGCACCTGCCTCCCGGGAGCCAGCCCGGGCTCGTGCGCGACCTGGCCCTCGAGGCCATCCGCTTCGTCCAGGACCGGGACCTTGTGACGATTCCGCCGCTCGCTGCGGACTTCTGGCGGATCGAGATGATGAGCCCCGAGCGCCAGAAGGTCGCGCCCTTCTTCCTGGGGGGCCAGGACATCCTAGTGGCCTTCCCCACGGACGCGATGGACTACGAGGACAAGGTCCAGAGCCTGAGGGCGAACAACATCCACTTCGCCCGCGCGACCGTCTTTCACGAGCTGGTTCCCGGGCACCACCTGCAGTCGTACTACGAGGCCCGCGTCAACACCCACCGCGACCTCTTCACTACGCCCTTCTGGGTCGAGGGCTGGGCCGTGTGGTGGGAGTTCCAGTTCTGGGACATGGGCTTCCCCAAGTCGCCCGAGGACAAGATGGGCATGCTCTTCTGGCGCGCTCACCGCTGCGCGCGGATCATTTTCTCGCTCAATTTCCACATGGGCAAGTGGACGCCCGAGCAGTGCGTCGACTTCCTTGTCGACCGCGTTGGCCACGAGCGCGCGAGCGCGACGGGGGAGGTGAGGCGCTCCTTCAACGGCTCGTTCCCGCCGATGTACCAGGCCGGGTACATGCTGGGCGCACTCCAGCTTCGTGAGCTCCACCATGAGCTGGTGGAATCCGGGCGCATGACCAACCGGCAGTTCAACGACGCCATCATGGTCGGCGGCCCGATGCCGATCGAGATGGTGCGCGTCCGCCTGGAGGGATCAAGGCCCCCGAGGGACTTCAGGCCCGAGTGGCGCTTCGCCGATTGACCGCGCTTGCCGTCAGCCCCTGTAGCGGATAAATCGGCTCACCAGGCCCTCTCACCGCCATCAAAAAGATCCATTTACTTCTCTACGTCGCCACAGCGCTCGCCGGATTCTATTGGGCGTTTCTTTTGTGGTCCCTGGAATTGTCTGGAGTGCCCTACACGTGGTGGTTTGTCGTCCTTCTCGCCGGATCGATGGTCCTTCTGGTAGGGGCGATCCTGGAGCGGGTGTTTCTGTGGCTCTGGATCAGGTGGCTCCCGATGATTGGATCCCTGATGCTGGCAGCGTTTGTCGTCCCGGGGTTGATCAACCTGATTGTCACGCAGCCGCACTTTCTCGCAAGGGAGCCTTACAGATTGCTGATAAGAGCCGTGGGGACGCTCGCCATTTTCGGGTGCTGCTGGGTCTCATACCTGCGGGTAAGACAAAATTCTTCTCAGTACTGGCCCTGAGCGTCAGCGATTGATGGCAATCTTTAGAGAAGAAAGAGCAGAACTGTTTCCATCCACTCCGCCGTAGGGATTTCCGAGCGGCGGCCCTTTGAAGTCGGAAAGGACGGAAATTCTATGGAAGTTGGAGAGCCAAGAGCGCCCCTTCAATCTCCCCAGACCGTCATTTCGTTTCCGTCGGGATCTCTATAGTGCGCAAAATGCCCAGTGGAGTCGGATTCGACCGATTGTGCATTCAACCCGTGCTCCTTGAGCATCGATACATAGCCATTGTAATCATTCACACGAAAAACAACGGAGACGCTCGATGAACCCTCTTTAGGGGCATCAGCTCGCTTGGGATGGATAGCAAAATAAAATGGACCTGCGGGAGTCTTAAAGGAGCCATAGTAACCGCCCTCGTAAAAATTGAGGTCGACTCCAAATTTCTGATACCAGTCGGCAAGAACTTTCGTGCCCCCGCTCGTCAACCCCAGGACGAAAGTTCTCCGTTACGAGCCTCGCGAGGGGACGTCATTGCCATTCGGCCTGGACCTTCATGCCTTGTGCCTGCGGGTTTGCTCCGAAATGGACTTATGTCGTCGTGTATAGACATCACTTCTTAAGGTAAGCCTCAATAATTGTAGCCTGACTCCTTACGCCAACAGCCGTCAAGTTGCTCTCCATGCGAGAACAAGTGAGCCGGCAACGATGAGGCTCCCGCCAAGCGCGTGCTGCCAGGTAAGTCGCTCGCGAAGGAAGATGCCTGCCAATAGGATCGCGAAGACGACGCTAAGCTTGTCCACCGGCGCCACGCGGGAAACTTCCCCGAGCTGCAGCGCCCGGAAATAGCAGAGCCACGAAAGTCCGGTCGCTGCGCCTGAAAGGGCAAGGAAGAGGAGCGTCCTTCCACCCGGCAGCGTGATCGCTCCCGCCGGCGCCGCCGCGAACGCAATCGCCCAGGTGATGAACAGGACGACGGTCGTGCGAATGGCGGTCGCGAGGCTTGAATTGACATGCTCGACGCCGACCTTCGCCAGGACGGCGGTAATCCCGGCAAAGAGCGCCGACAGTAGGGCCCAGGTGAACCAAGTCATTTCCAAACCACGATCTGCTCGCCGCTGAGCTTCGTCAATCTGCAGATTGCCTTGTCGAAAGACAAGGGAGGCCTAGTTTCGGGCAAACGAGATTCTCTAGAACTGGCATTTTGATTTTCGGTGTGTTCGGGTCGGTGCTCGCTGGCTGTGGTGTCACCGCTGCGGTTGCGGATCCTGACGATGGCATCGCCAATGGAGTCGTGGTCGTCGCAAATGGCGATGCGCCGGACTCAGTTGCGATCGCGCAGCACTACGCATCGATTCGGCGCGTACCCGCGGCGAATATCATTGTTATCCGGGCACCCGTTTCAGAGACGATCTCATGGAAGGAGTTCGTCGCAACCATCTGGCAGCCGCTTGAGGATGAGCTTGTCAAGAGGGGCTGGATCGACGCCATCGGCATGGACCTCTTTGACGAGGTTGGCCGCAGAAAGTACGCGGTCTCCGGGCACCGAATAACGGCCCTTGTCGTCTGCAGGGGTGTTCCCCTCCGGGTCGACAACGACCCCACGCTCTTCAGGGAGTTTAAACCGTACACGGACCATCCCCAATTCCGGACAAACGAGGGCGCCGTTGACTCGGAGTTGAGCCTGCTCGCGCAGACGGACTACCCGATTAACGCAAGTGTCCGGAATCCGCTCTTCCAAAACCAGAGGCCGACGGACTATGACCGGCAGCAGGTGGTCAAGGTATCCCGGCTCGACGGCCCAACGGCAGCCGATGCGATGCGCCTCGTCGACCTGGCGATCGAGGCCGAGCGCACCGGGCTCCTTGGGCGCGGCTACGTGGACATTGCCGGGCCGAATCAACTGGGTGACCGCTGGCTGGAGGCCACCGCCGACGAAATCGGCAACCTTGGATACAGCCTCACGATCGGACACGGGCCGGGGACACTGGCGGGCACCTCGCGGATCGACGCGCCTG
>PMSP01000100.1 GCA_003168315.1 Opitutaceae bacterium | reverse complement strand
GGGGCCGACCGTGCAGATGGGGGGCGCCACCGGGATCATGGTCTCCACGTGGTTCAAGGTTAAGCGGGGCGAGGGGGAGAGGAGGGCGCTCGTGAGCGCCGGCGCGGCCGCAGGCATAGCGGCCGCCTTCAATGCGCCGCTAGCTGGGCTCATATTCGTCCTGGAGGAGCTGACCGGCAGCTTCACCCCCGTCCTCTTCGTCGCCTCGTTCATGGCCGCGGTCACGGCCGACGTGGTCTGCAGGGTCGTGGCCGGCGAGACGCCGGTGTTCGCCCTCCACGGGATGCCCGGCCCGTCGCTCCACGCCCTGCCGGCCGCGGCCCTCCTCGGCGTCCTGGCGGGCTTCCTCGGCGTGGCCTTCAACAAATGCCTCCTCCTGAGCCTCGACCTGTTCGACCGGCTGAGGAGCTGGCCGCCCTTCGCGGTCGGTGCCTGCGCCGGCGTCGCGGTCGGCCTCGCCGCGTGGATCTTCCCGGGCATAAGCGGCTCGGGCTCCATCCTCACCGAGAAGGCGATCTCCGGGGAAATCGCGGTGCAGTGGATGCTGGTCCTGCTGGTGGCGCGGTTCTTCCTCACGATGGTGAGCTACGGCTGCGGCGCCGCCGGCGGCATCTTTGCGCCCCTCCTCGTCCTGGGCTCCCTGGGCGGCCTCGCGCTCGGCGCGGGCGTGCACGCGGTCCTCCCCGGGTGGGCCCTCTTCCCGGAGACGTTCGCCGTCATCGGCATGGGGGCCCTCTTCACGTCGACCGTGCGGGCCCCGCTGACGGCGATCGTCCTCATGATCGAGCTCACCGGGCAGTACGACTTCATGCTGCCGCTCCTGGTCAGCTGCTTCGCGGCCTACGGGATCGCCGAGGCGCTCGGCGACCGCCCGATCTACGAGGCCCTGCGCGAGCGCTCCACCGCCGCTACCGGTCGGGCCGCACCAGGTTGAACGTCTCCCGCGTGGTCGTGTAGTCCTCGCCACCGAGGCGCCCGACAAGGTCCAGCCGGGCCGCGTCGGGGAGGCCGCCCGGCCCGATGACCGCGTCCGCCACGTGCGCGGCCAGGATGCGGCCGAAGACCACGTTCGCGGCGAGGGGGCCCGCGCCGACGAGGACGATCCGGTCAAGGACGCACTCGAACGCCACGGGCGAGGCGGCGACGCGCGGGGGCCTCACCTTCTCGGATTTCGCTGCCGCGACGCCGAACCTCGAGAACTCGCTCTCGCCGTAGGGCAGGAGGGCCGCCGTCTCGTTCATGGACGCCGCGAGCCCGCGGGTGACGAGGTTCACGACGAACTCGGGCACGAGCTCGATGTTGCGCACGGTGTCCTTCTTGCTGCCGTCGCGGTTGTTGACCGGCACGAACATGAGGGTGGGCGGGTTGGCGGTTATGCCCTGGAAGAAGCTGAAGGGGGCGAGATTCGTGACGCCGTCCGGCGAGATCGTCGAGACCCAGGCGATCGGCCTCGGGAGGATCGTGGAGGTCATCCACTGGTAGGCGTTGCGCGGCGAGAGCGTCGTGAAGTCGAGGAGCATGCCCCCGTCCTAGCGGGGCCGCCGCCCCCCGGCGACGGAAATTCGGCGCAGGCGCCCTAGACCGTGCAGATGGCCACGGCCTCGGCCAGCGACGTGAACGGGTCCCTGACGGGGATGAACTCCTGCGCCACGAACCCGCGGTGGCCCGTCTCCTTGATGGCGCGCGAGATCGCGGCGTAGTTGAGCTCCTGCGTCTGGTCGATCTCGTGGCGGCCGGGGACGCCCCCCGTGTGGTAGTGGGCGATGTACGGGTGGTTGTCCCGGATGGTCCGCACGACGTCCCCCTCCATGATCTGCATGTGGTAGATGTCGTAGAGGAGCTTGAAGCGGTCGGAGCCGACGCGCTTCACGAGCTCGACCCCCCACGCCGTGTGGTCGCACATGTAGTCGTGGTGGTCGACCTTGCTGTTCAGGAGCTCCATGCAGACGGTGACCCTGCGCCTCTCCGCCTCGCCGACGATCTGGCGGAGCGCGGCCGCGCAGTTGGCGAGGCCGACCTCGTCGTCCATGCCCGCGCGGTTTCCCGAGAAGCAGATGACATTGGGGAGCCCCGCGTCCGCGCAGGCGCCGATCCGCTCGATCATGCCGGGGACCATCACGGCGTGGTGCTCGATCCGGTTGAGGCCCTCGGGGATCCGCGTGACCCCGTTTGCCATCGCGCAGGTGAGCCCGTGCCTCTGGACGACGGGCCATTCGGCGGGCTCAAGGAGCTCGATCGACTCGAGCCCGATCCGCTTCGCCGCCGCCGCGAGGTCGTCCAGCGGGATCTTCTGGTAGCACCAGCGGCAGGCGGAGTGCCTGAAGGAGCCCGCGGCGGCCGGCGCCGCCGCGGGGCTGTCGGCGGAGCGCGCGAGGGGGAGGGCGGCCAGGGCCACCGTGCCGGCCATCGCTTTCAATGCATCGCGGCGGGTGATGTCCATCATGTCGGGGGGTGGTTGGTGATCCTGGCGGGAGACTCCAGCCATTCTGGACCCATCGGCGGCCCGGGTCGAGCCCCGCGTTGCGTCCCGGGCGCAGGTCACCCGATCGTCGTCAGGTGCCACTGCCTGCAGTACTGGCAGAGGTAGGCCCTGCGCTTGCGCTCGACCCCGGCCACCATGGCCGCGTCGAGGGCGTCCCCCTGGGTGCGGTAGCGCCTCTTGCGGAAGCACCTGAGCTGCCTCTCCTCTCTCGTCGGCTCCTTCACGGCGTCGTGTGATGGGATTGCGGGTCCATGGGTTCGCTGTCCGGCGAAACCTCGGCCCCCTTCCCGGGTGCGTCAATCCTTTCGGGGGGGCCCGGATGCGCGCCAGGCTGGGAACCCGGGGAGGGCTCGGGTGACTGTCCTGTGAGGGAATGACCCCATTGGGATTCCCTCCCCGAAACCCTAGAATACCCCCCATGAACACCTCCCGCTTCCTCGCCCCCTCGGCCGCGGCCGTCGCCCTCCTTTCGCTTGTCGCCGCGGGCTGCAGCCGCAACTCCTCGGTCGCCGGCCAGCCGACGCCGGTGCCAAGCGCGGCCATGCTGGTCACGACCACCGTTCCCGCCGTCCCGGTCGCCAGGACCGTGCCGATCGCCGTCCAGTCCTACGCCGACCAGTCGTCCGCCTCGTGGCTCGCCATCAAGGACTACACGTACGACCAACGCTCCAGCTTCGTCTCGGGCGCCTCAAGCCTCCAAAGCATGCTTGCAGCGCAGGTCGCCGAGCTGAACCGGAAGCGCTCCTCGATGCCCTCCTCGGACGACAAGGACTGGGACTTCGCCATGAAGGAGATGAACGACTCCCAGGCCTACCTGAAGTCGATGATCGACGAGGCGGCCCGCGCGACCCCGGACACGTGGGGCCAGGAGAAGGACAAGGTCGACCAGGCCTGGCAGCGGGCGCAGGAGGCCTTCGACAAGGTCAAGGTCACGACCACCTCCTGACCCGCCCCCCGGGGTCAGAGCATCGGCGACAGGGGCCTGAGCGCGGCCTCCGCGAACCTCCTGCGGAACGGCCGCCTCGCGAACACCTCGGGGTCGATCTCCTGGGACACCGAGAAGTCGTGCTCCAGGATGTGCGCCAGCTCGGCGTTCCTCTCGGCAGAGTGGGCGAGGAGATTGAGCTCGAAGTTGAGCCTCATCGAGCGGTAGTCCAGGTTGGCGGAGCCGATCATGGCCCAGCGGTCGTCGGCCAGCATGACCTTCGCATGGTTGATCCCGGCCGAGTACTCGAAGATCCGAACGCCGGCGGCGAGGAGCTGCCCATAGTACGAGCGCCCGACGACGACCAGCCACGGGTGGTCGTTCTTCTCGGAGATGAGGAGGCGCACGTCGACGCCGCGGCTGGCGGCGAGCTCGAGCGCGGCGAGGATGATGTCATCGGGCACGAAGTAGCCCGTGGCGATCCAGACCCTCCCGCTCGCCTCGTTCAGGAGGCTGACGATCGTCTTGCTGATGGGCTCGTTCCTGCGGTCGGGGCCGCCGAGGACGACGTGGGTGAGGTACTTCGCGCCGGCCGCCGGCTCCGGGAAGAAGGCCGCTGAGGAGATCTTCTCGCCGGTGGCGAAGAACCAGTCGTCGGCGAACACGTCCTGCAGCTCGAGGACCACGGGCCCGTCGGCCTCGACCTGCACGTCCCTCCAGTGCCCGCGGGCGGGGTCCAGGCCCTCGTATTCGCGGCCGATGTTCATGCCGCCGACGAACGCGGAGGTCCCGTCGACGACCTGGAGCTTGCGGTGGTTCCTCAGGTTGAGGAAGAAGCGGTTGCGCTTCGGGTCCAGGCTCTGGAACCAGGAGAAGTGGCCGCCGGCCGCGAGGAAGTCCCCGAGCAGGCTCTCCGTGAAGGCGTGCGATCCGACGCCGTCCAGCAGCAGGCGGACGATGACGCCCCGGCGGGCGGCGTCGGCGAGCAGCTTCAGGAACTTCGCCCCCGTGTCGTCGGCGTTCCAGATGTAGAACTCGAGGTGGATGTGGTGCTTCGCCCCGGCGATGCTCCCCTCCAGGGCCGAGTAGAATTCCTTCGCGTCCCGCAGGATCCGCAGGTTGGCCGCCGAGCTGAGCGGCAGCTGGTTGATCCGCGAGAGGAGGCCGAGGAACTGGCGGTCGCGCAGCGGGAGCCGGCCGAGGAGCCTCGCCGTGTCGGGATCGGTCGTGGTGGCCGGCGTCCCCCGGCGGTTGCTGCGCGCCGAGTAGAGGCTCCGGCGCCGGAGCCGGCGGCGCTTGAGCCTGTCGGTGCCGAAGAAGAAATACACGAAGGGGCCGACGAAGGGGATGAACATGATCGCCCAGAGCCACGCGAGCGTGGCGGACGGGCGCTTCTTCAGGAGCAGCAGGTGGGGGATGAACGCCCAGGTCGCGAAGTAGCAGATGATGATGGCTATCGTCATGCTGTCCTGATGCTTATGGGGTGGGGCAGCGTGCTCGGCGAGACAAAGCTCGCCCGCCGGGGCGCCCCTAGGACCGCGATCCGGGGTCCCGGTTCATCGCCTCCGCCTGCCTGAGGCCAAGGAGCACGAGCTCGGGCACGATCTCGTCGAACAGGCGCTCCTCCTCGAGCATGTGGGAAAATCCGCCGGTCCCGATCACGTGCGGCCTCTCGCCCGCGAACACCTCGACCGTGAGCCCCGAGACGATGTGGCGGATGGCGCCGGAGTGCCCGTGGTAGAGGCCCGACTGGATGCTCTCG
>PMSP01000370.1 GCA_003168315.1 Opitutaceae bacterium | reverse complement strand
GCCGCCAGGTCAGGATTAACAGCGCGGCGATGACGGCAGCCGCGGCGCCGGCGAACATCCCCCGGGCCGCGCTCCTTGCCGAGGGGTCCAGTCTGCCTGCCGCCGCACGTGCGGCCGCGGCGGCGCCCTCCGCTCCCAGCGCCACGATCCCAAGGCTCGCCGCGTACTGCCAGTGGTCGGCCACGTAGGAGAAGATGAAGGGATAGACGTTGACGAAGCCGAGGGCCGGGAAGAGGGATCCGACGAAGAAGAGAAGGGCCAGGAGGGGGGCCATGTTCCATCTTCGGATCCCCCAGAGGATCGCCAGGAGGGCGAGAAGCGCCAGGCAGCCCCATCCCCAGGACCAGTCGGCGACGACCCGCCAATGGGGATAGATGAACATAAGGTCCGCCGGCCAGACCAGCTTCCCGAGATAGAACCACACGATCCTTCCCGCGAGGAGGCAGCGCTCAAGGAGGCTGAGATCGAATGCCTCCCCCCGCGCGCCGATGAAATTGCGCTCCACCCAGGCGGTGAATAGCCCGGAGCAGGCGCCGATCACGAACCAGGGGATCAGCGGGACCACGTCGCGCAGCCACGCCAGGCGACCGCGCCGCCAGCAGAGGGCGAGGAGAAGGGCTCCCGGAAGCGACGCTGTCACCGACTTGCTGAGGAGGGCGAAGGCGAACAGAAGGAGCGCCAGGGCGTACCAGGCCCACCGGCGGCCGCGGTCGAAGCGCAGGTAGGCGACCGCGGAAAGGAGGTAGAAGACAAGGGAAAGCGTGTTCTTCTGCTCGGAGATCCAGGCGACGGATTCCACGCAGACCGGGTGCAGGGCAAAGATCAGGCCCGCGAGCCAGGGGGCGGGAAACGAGAGGCGGCGAAGGAGCCGGTACAGCAGATAGGCCGCCCCGGCGTGGAAAACGATGTTCGCCAGGTGGTACGCCGACGGCGAATCGCCCCAGAGCCGGTGCTCGAGCCAGAACGCGCTGTGGAGGAGGGGATAGTACTGCTGCGTCGCCCCGGGCTCGAACCATATCCGCCAGAGACCGTGCAGCGGGCGCAGGTCGGCGCGGGTGACATGGCCGTCGTCGTCCCAGATGAAACCGGCGCGCCACACGGGCACGTAGGCCAGGAGGGTCGACCCGAGGATCAGGAGGGCGACCCACCAGCTGCCGCCGGTTGGGGGCGGGCCGATGTCGCGCGCGGGCGCCGGGTCGGCGGGCGGCCGCGCGGGCTCGGCATGCCTGCGGGATTCCCTTCCTTCTCGCTTGCGGCTCATTCGGGTAGTCCGCATTACGCCCGAGGCGATTTTGGGACTCAAACGGATTCGGGTGGCGACGGCCGCCAGGGACGCGCCTGCGCCCGCACGCTCCGAAGCACCTCGGCCTGCGCCGGCAGCGTCAGCCCTTTCCGCCGTAGCTCACGTAATCGTCCATGTCGAGAAGGTCGAAGAAGCCGTGGATGTCATCCCGGCCGGCGGAGCTGGCCTTGATGACCTCGCCGAACCACTCGTGCCCGGGGGCCCCGCCGGGGGCGAAGGTCCTCAACCAGTGGGACCAGGCGGCGATCTCGGAGGGGAGGCGCGCGGTGTGGCTGCGGACCCAGGCGAGCATCTCGGAGTCGCTGCGGACGAGCTTCAGCTCGGTCAGGAGCGCCTCGTGGTCGATGCCAGTGAACTTGAAGAAGTGCTGGTCGAGGGGGCAGTTGTAGTGGAACTCGCCGTTCTTGCCGGCGATGAAGGCGCGCGCCTTGTCGAGGAGGCGCGGGAGGTGAACATAGCCGCCCAGCTGGACGTGCGCGCTGCGCGGGGGATGCTGGGTCAGGTCGGGGTTGTCGAGTTTTAGCATAGGGAAGGGGTGCCCCGAAACGTGGCACGATTCCCGAAGGGCGCAACCGGATCAGCCCTTTGGGCGGTAGACCTTCATGAGGGACTCGTTCGTCTCGAGCCTGGGCCCGCCGATCAGGTCGACGCAGTAGGGGATGGCGGGGAAGAC
This sequence comes from Opitutaceae bacterium, assembly GCA_003168315.1. Lineage (GTDB taxonomy): Bacteria > Verrucomicrobiota > Verrucomicrobiia > Opitutales > Opitutaceae > Palsa-1447. The sequence goes on along the minus strand of PMSP01000370.1, from coordinate 1,226 downwards.
CGCCTCCAGGTTCTCCCGGATCGCCTTGGGGCGGCCGGGCAGGTTGACGATCAGCGTCCTCTTCCGGATCCCGGCCGTCTGCCGGGAGAGTATTGCGGTCGGCACGAACGCGAGCGACGCGGACCTCATGAGCTCCCCGAATCCGGGAAGGAGCTTGTCGCAGACGGCCGCGGTCGCCTCGGGCGTCACGTCGCGGGGGGAGGGGCCCGTGCCCCCCGTGGTGACGATGACGCAGCAGCCGGCCAGGTCGGCCATGCGCCTCATCTCGGCCTCGATCAGCGGCTGCTCGTCCGCGACGACCTTGTAGTCGACATCGAAAGGAGTGGAGAGCCACTCAAGGAGTAGGGCGACGCAGGCCTTGCCCGGGGTGTCCTCGTAGACGCCCGCGCTGGCGCGGTCGGACACGTTGATGACGCCTATCCTGACGGCCGCGGGCCTTTGGGGCGTCGGGTCCTTCACGCGAGGCCGTTCAGCTTGGCGAACGGATCCCATGCCTTGTCCTCATGCCACTCGTATTCCGCGCGGGCCGCGATCTCCACGCTCATCGCCCGGTCGAACAGGTGGGCGACGATCCCGAGGGCCATGTCCATGCCGGCCGAGACGCCGGACGAGGTGAAGATGTTCCCGTCCTCGACCCAGCGGGCCTCGGCGACCCAGTCGACCTTGGGTCCCTGGGAAGCGACCCACCCGAACGCCCGCTTGTTGGTGGTCGCCCTCCTGCCATCGAGGACGCCCGCCCTTGCGAGGAGCGCGCTTCCCGTGCAGACGCCGGCGACCAGGCGCGCCTGGGCGCACTGGCGCGCGAGCTCGTCAATGAACGGCTGGTTCTGGACCTCGCGCCTCGTCCCCATGCCGCCCGGCACGAGGAGGATGTCGAGCCCGTGCTCGCCGCCCAGCGCCGCGTCGGCGAGGCAGCCGGGCCCCTCGCCGCTCGCGATGTTTCCAGGCTCCTCGGCCAGCATGCGGATCTCCGCGCCGCCCGGCACCCAGCTGAGCATTTCAAGCGGCCCAAAGACGTCCAGGACGTTGAACCCCGCGAAGAGGACGACTCCCACCTTTATCGGCGCGGGGCTTGGGCTCACGGTTCTCGGCGCCTGGGCCCGGCCTATTTCCTGGGAGTGAGGACGGCGCTCGTCGCCGACCCGAGCATCGCGGCAAAGTCGGCGCCCTTCTCGTCGTCGGAGGCGAGGCTCACGGCCGCCATCACGTCATCGCTGAAGCGAAGG
>PMSP01000398.1 GCA_003168315.1 Opitutaceae bacterium | reverse complement strand
CACCGGACTCGCGCGCGAGAATGATGACGAAGACGACCGCGACCGCCGTAAGGGTGATCGGGGCGATGGGATCCTTGGGCGCGGTCGTGGTCGCGCTCAGGTCATACGCGTGGACGTACTGCTTGATGTAGATGGTTACGCAGACCAGGAACACCACGATCGAGGTGCCCCAGGCCAGGAACATGGCGAGCCGCCCCACCGGCCCGGGCCGGGTGGGCCGGAACGGCAGCGGCAGCCGNNCGGCCAAGATGATCCCTGCCGCGGCGGCTAGCAAGACGATGGCGAGCCAGATCCTGGCGTCCCCGCCGTAGCTGACCCATGTGCCGTACTGAGTCATGACGCGCACCTGCTTCCCGAAGCTGCGCTGCCCGGGATCGGGCCGCGCCTAAACTGATATCACAATGCTATCTTTTTCATATCAGCCTCGTCAACCAATATGACTCGGGCGATGACAAGATCTCATCGGCCCAGATCCGCGAAGTTGGCGACGTGCTCCGGTTGCTGTCCGCAGACCCTGATGCTGAACGGGCCGGATCTCACCGGCCTGTCTTTATGCTCGCCGCGCGCGGACGAGATATCGACCGTGCGGCCACCCGGACCTGAGGTACGGCTAGCACGGTCCCATCGGCGGTCAGCGGTCAGCGGTCAGCGGCGGCCCAGCCGGTCACGCCGACTATCTGCAGCACCAGTACCCGGGCGAAGGGCTGGTCCTGGTACTGCGGGTAGCGCCCCGCCAGCCGGGTCGCAAGGTCCGCCGCCCGGCTAGCGCCGGTGTCACCTGGCCAGCGCAGCTCGGCTCGCACCCACCACAGCCGTGACCAGTCGCCGCGGTCCCAGTGCTCGGCCAGCAGCGTGGCCCGCGGGTCCGCTTCCAGGTTCCGCTCCCGCTGTAGCCGGAGCGACGCCTTCGGCTTCACCAGGTCGACGGGCACGCCCAGGTAGCCGTCGTCGTCCACGGCGTACGCGACGGGTACGGCGTCTACGCCCCGCTCGGCGTGCACGGTGCACAAGATCCCGTGGTCGTGCGACTCGAGCCTGGCCCGCGCCTCGTGCTCCGCGAGCCTCATGGCAGTAGATCGGTAGCCATGGACATGGTCTGCGCCATACCCCTTCGCGGCGTGGTGGGCAGTGATCTCTGCGGTGTGATGATAGTTCCTCAACGACCGGCGTCGGCCTGCCGCGCTGTTTCTTTTTGGGATTGAAGGCCAGCCCTACCCGCGTTACGCTGCCCTTTTATGGGAGGCCTGCGCCTGCGTCATCTCGTCCCCAGGCGAGGGACAGGGCGATGAATCCGGCAGCGTGGGTCGAGCGCCACGCCCACCGGATGGCCGGCGCCCCGGCGCTCGCGGAGGGCGATCGGGTCCACGCCACCTGGGGTGAGTTCGCCACCCGGACGGCCGGCGCAGCCACCGGCTTGCGCGATCACTTCGGCCTGTCACCCGGGGACCGGGTCGCGATCGTCATGCGCAACCGGCCGGAGTACCTCGAGGCGCTGTACGCCGTCTGGCACGCCGGTCTGGTGGCCGTGCCGGTCAACGCCCGGCTGCACCGCGAGGAGATCGCCTACATCCTGGAGCACAGTGAGTCGGCCGTCGCCGTGACCGACGCCGACCACGCCGGCGATGTCGAGTCGCTGGTCGGCACCGTGGCTTCGCTGAAGGCGGCCGTGGTCGCGCCCGGTGAGCGGTGGGACCGGCTCACGGCGTCGTCGCCGTCACGGCTCATCGACCGGCGGGCGGAGGATCCGGCCTGGCTGTTCTACACGAGCGGCACCACCGGCAGGCCCAAGGGAGCCACGCTCACCCACCGCAGCCTGCTGATGGCGACGCTCAGCTACTTCGCGGACATCGACCCGGTGTTCCCGCAGGACAGCGTCCTGCACGCCGCGCCACTGTCGCACGGTGCGGGGCTCTACGGGCTGCCGCACGTGGCCAAGGGGGCAGTGAGCGTCATGCCGCGGTCCGGCGGCGTCGACGGCGACGAGATCGCCGCCCTGCTGGGGCGCTGGCCGGGGATGTCGTTCTTCGCGGCGCCCACCATGGTGAAGCGGCTGGCCGGCGACCGGGCCATCGCCGACGCGGACCTGTCCCACCTGAAGACGATCATCTATGGTGGCGCGCCGATGTACCTGGCCGACCTCGAGGAGGCGCTCGCCGTGTTCGGTCCTCGCCTGGCCCAGATCTACGGGCAGGGCGAGGCGCCGATGACGATCACCGGCCTGTCCAAGGCAGACCACGCCGACCACGATCATCCCCGCTGGCGCGACCGCATGCAGAGCGTCGGCGTCCCGCGGACCGACGTCGAGGTACGCGTAGTCGATGACGGCCGCGAACTACCGCCCGGCGAGGCCGGTGAGGTGGTGGTCAGAGGCGACGTGGTCATGACCGGCTATTGGCACTCACCTGATGCCACTGCCGAGGCGCTGCGGGACGGCTGGCTGTACACCGGCGACATCGGCAGCTTCGACGCCGACGGGTACCTCACGCTGCGGGACCGGTCCAAGGACCTGATCATCAGCGGGGGAATGAACATCTACCCCCGGGAGGTCGAGGAGGCGCTGCTCCGCCATCCCGACGTCAAGGCCGCCGCCGTCGTCGGCCGGCCCGACGAGCTAAAGGGCCAGGCGCTCGTCTGCTTCGTCACGCTGAAGAACGGCGTCGCGGCCAGCCCGGAGCTAAAGGAGGCGATCCGCTCCCACGTGGCGAGGGAGATCGGCTCCCTGGCGCGGCCCGACGACGTGCGCTTCGCCGCGGGCCTTCCGAAGACCCGCAGCGGAAAGATCATGAGGCGCATCCTGAAGGAGATCGCCGCGGGGGGGACGGTGAAGGGCGACACGACGACCCTCGAGGACTTCACCGTGGTCGCGACCCTCCAGTCGGAGGAGTGAGGCTGTCGGCATTACCGATGGCATTGCCGCGCCGTGGGTTGCGCGGCAAAAAACGCGGAATCGAACGGAACTTTGCGTAACTTGCCGGTTCTAATTTCGTCATACCACGCACATGAAGACCAAGCCCATTTTGACTATCCTAACTGCCGCGGCGCTTTGCGCCGGCTGCGAGGGCAACGGCCCTAACACCCAGAACGGCGCCGTGACCGGCGGCGCCCTGGGCGCCCTGGCCGGCGGCATCATCGGCAACAACAGCGGCGGCCACAACGCGCTCGGGGGCGCCCTGCTCGGGGGCGTCATCGGTGCGATCGCCGGCGGCACGATCGGCAACTCGGTCGACCACCAGAACAGCACTCTCTACCGTTCTGAGGGCGAGGCCACGACAAACGTCGCCGTCCCGGCCATCCCGCCGCCGCCGCCGCCGCCCTCCGAGATGCAGACCGCCCAGCCGACGCCCTCCGCGCTCTGGATCTACGGCTATTATGACTACGACGGGTACAACTACAACTGGGTGCCCGGCCACTGGGAGATCCCGCCCCCGAACGCCGTCGCCTTCGTCCGCCCGCACTGGAGATACCGCGGCGGCGCCTACGTCTACGTGAGGGGCTACTGGCGCTGACGCCGGCGCCTCCTCAGGCCTTCCCGAATTCCTGGACCGCCGCCGCGAGGCCGCGGTCGTAGGCTGCGATCAGCCGGTCCCACTCGGCGCCGGCCGCGTCGTCGATCTGCTTTCGCGCGGGGTCGGCGTCAAACCAGGAGATCGTCCTGGCGATCCCCTCGCGGAAACGCAGGGTGGCGACGTATTCCGGCACGAAGCGCTTGATCTTCGAGTTGTCGAAAATCGCGGTGTGGGACTTGTCGCCGAGGAGGGACCCCGTCATCGACGGGATGCACGCCACGATGAAGTCCGACGCGATGTGGACGAACTTCGGCGAGCTGACGCCCGCCGCATCCGCCGTCATCTGGTAGATCTGGTTCCACGTCGGCGCCTCGTCGGAGGTGATGTGGAACGCGTGGCCAATCGAGCCCGTGTGCGCGAGGAGCCCCACCAGGCCCTTTGCGAAGTCCGTATTGTGCGTGATGGTCCAGAGAGTCAGGCCGTCGCCGGGGATGATGACCGGCAGCCCCCGGCGCATGCGGTCGACCACCGTGTAGCCCTTGAGCCAGCTGTTCACCGAGACGGGGACGATGAAGCTCCCGTAGGTCAGCGACGGCCGTATGATCGTCGCGGGGAAGCCCTCCTCGCGGTAGGCGCGCATCAGGCGCTCCTCGCAGGCGATCTTGTTCCTGGAGTAGTCCCAGAGCGGGTTGCAGAGCGGCGTCGACTCGGTGATCAATTGGTCCGTCAGCGGCTTCTGGTAGGCGCTGGCCGAGCTTATGAAGATGAACTGCGAGGTCCTGCCGCGGAAGAGCGCCAGGCGCGACTCGATGTCCGCGGGGTGGAACGCGATGAAGTCGACGACCGAGTCCCACTTCCGTCCGGCGATCGCCTTCGCGGTCGCGCCGGCGTCCGATATGTCGGCCGTGAGGGCATGGGCGCCCGCTATCGGCGGCCGCAGCGAGCGGTTGAGGAGGGTGACCCTGTGGCCGCGGGCGACCGCAAGCTCGGCGCAGGCCGTGCTGATTATCCCGGTTCCGCCGATGAAGAGGACGTTCATGATGAATGGGCCGATTCTACGACGATCCGGCCGCCAGGGTACAGGCCCGAAATTCAGAGGGTCCCCTGCGCGCTTGCGCGCGGCGGGCTTCCCTTGCTACACCCACGGCCGCGATGCGCATCCTCGTGCTCGAAGACGAAAGGCAGCTCGCCCGGCACATCACGCAGGCGCTGGTCCGCCACGGCCACAGCGCGACTGCGCAGTTCGACGGGCTGGCGGGCCTGAAGGAGGCCCTCGAGCATCCGCCGGACCTGATCGTCCTCGACCTCAACCTTCCCGGGCTCGAGGGATTGTCGGTCCTCGCCGGGCTGCGCGAGGCGGACAGCGCCGCCCGGGTCCTCATCCTGACGGCGCGCGGCGAGGTGGAGCACCGCGTGAAGGGCCTCAAGGCCGGCGCGGACGACTACATGGCGAAGCCCTTCTCGATGGACGAGCTCGTGGCCCGGATCGAGGCGCTCGGCCGGCGCGGCGCGACTCCGACGGCCGCGGACCTGCTCGAGGTGGGCGACCTCCACATGGACGTGCACCACCGGCGCGTGAGCCGAGCGGGCCGCGCGATCGCCCTTTCCCCGAGGGAATTCGACGTCCTGCAGCTTCTCATGCAGGAGCCGGGCCGCGTGTTTTCCAGGACGGAGCTCTGCGAGCGCGTCTGGCAGCGCGACCACGAGTACGACACGCGCACGGTGGAGATATTCATCACGCGCCTTCGCAAAAAGGTGGACTCGGGTTTCCCGGCGCCCCTAATCCACACGCTCCGCGCAATCGGCTACACAATTCGCCCCCCAGAATGACCCCGCTTTGTTTCTGCCGCGTGTCCGCACTGGCGGCCGCCCTGGCTCTCCAGGGGGCGCCGGCGCTCGCCGAGGCGGTCGTCGAGGGGAGGGTCGCGCTGCCGAAACCGCTCCATACGCCGGTGATGAACAAGCGGTACGGGATCGTCGCCTACGGCGGCGTGCTCTCGCCCTATCCCCCGGTGGCGGTCGTGTACCTTGAGGGGCCCTTCGCGCTCCCGCCGTCACCCGCGACCGCGCAGCTGGCCCAGAAGGACCTCAACTTCTCGCCGGCGATACTGGCGATACAGGTGAACACGAGGGTGGAGTTCCCCAACCTGGACGACACCTACCACAACATCTTCTCGTACTCGCCGGCGAAGCGCTTCGACCTCGGGCGGTACCGCTCGGACGAGAGGCCGATCCCCTCGGAGCTATTCGACGTTTCCGGGATGGTGACCGTCCGCTGCGACATCCACGAGCACATGCGGGCGATCATCCTCGTCCTCAACACCCCGTACTTCGTCATGAGCGACCTGGCCGGGGTCTACAGGCTCGGGGGCCTGCCCGCCGGCAGGTTTCTCCTCAAGGCCTGGGTCGACAGCAAGACGACCCTGGAGCGCCCGGTGGAGCTTCGGGACGCCTCGACGCTCCACGCCGACTTCCCGTGATCTCGACGCCGGAGCCGCGGAATTCCGGCATCGCGAGCTTCCGGATCAAGCTCCTGGTGGCGATGATGCTGGTCGTCTCCTTTGTCGCCGTCGCGATCCTGCTCTTCGCGCAGCGCAACATGGCCGACAGCGTCAGGCGGGATTTCCAGCGGGAGTTCCAGAACGAGCTCGCGGCACTCCACTCCGTGCAGGCCATCCGCCACGCGGCGCTCGCCGAGCGCTGCCGGGAGCTCGCTCGAAAGCCCCGCATCCACGCGGCGCTGGAGGACGGCGCCCTCGATCTCCTCTACCCGAGCGCCCGCGACGAACTCCTCGACGTGATGGACACGGACGATGGGGCCTTCCGCGAGCCGGGCGCCTACACGCTGCGCGCCCACTACTACCGCTTCCTCGACGGCAAGGGCCGGGCCATCCCGCCCCTTGACGCCAAGGAGGTCGGCGAGCTCCGGCCCGAGGAGGAGGCGCAGCTCGACCTCGGAAAGCTCCCCGACACGCCGCAGACGGGCTACATCCTGAGGGACGCGGGCAGGGACACCGAGACGATCGACGAGGTGATCGCGATGCCGATCATCTCCTCGGACAGCGGCGAGACGATCGCCGCCATCGTCCTCGGCTTCAAGCCGCCGACGCTCGGCGGCGGAAGCCCCGACGCGTGGATTGAGGGCGGCGTCTGGCTCGGCGGCCACCTGGACCTTCCGTCCCTCACCGAGTCCGCCCGGGCGGACCTCGCGGCGCAGCTCAGCCGCGCGATCCCGGCCCCGGGGGTCGACCAAGGCGGATTCGAGTTCCGGGCGGGGGGGGCCCCCTACCTCGCCTCCTTCGAGCGCCTGAACCCGGCGTCCCTCTTTCCCGCGGCCTATGAGGTCTCGATCTATCCCCTCGCGGCCTCGGCGGCGCGCGAGCGCCGGCTCATCTGGGAGTTCGTGGCCGCGGGCGCCGTCCTCCTCGCGGGCGCGTTCCTGGCGAGCCACTTCCTCTCCCGCCGCCTCTCGGAGCCGGTCGAGAAGCTGGCCGTCGACTCCGAGGAAAACCGCGAGCACTGGCACCGGGCGGAGGCCGCCCTCGAGACGCCGAGCCAGGAGCTCC
>PMSP01000404.1 GCA_003168315.1 Opitutaceae bacterium | reverse complement strand
GTAGGCGCGCTGCGCGTGCTTGATCCCCTGCCAGACGGAGCCGGCGAGTCCGAGGGTGAAGAGCCACCCGAGGAGGTCGGTGGCCTGGAACGCGGAGGCTAGAATGAGCAAGGGAATGCGGTGATCCATGTAATTAGACATGTCCTATATAACGTCATAATCAAGACATTTTGGCGAATAATCCGGGTTGCGATCCCGATTGGGGATGCGAGAGGCCCCTAATATGTCGCCTGCCGACCGGCACGTCCTCGCGAGCCTGCGGGCGCCTCATTGCGGGGCGGCGCGCGCGGCGCCGGCTTCCGCCGGTCTAGAAGCGATGGTGCGGGTGCGGGGAATCGAACCCCGATTTCAAGCTTGGGAAGCTCACGTGATAGCCGTTATACTACACCCGCTAAACCACTTGAACGAGACGACGAACCCTGCAAGAGACTTGGGTCGCGTCAAACAATAAGGACGCGAGCCCCGGGAAGCCATCTCGGCGTTCTCCGCAGGGGAAACCAAATGAAGGGTTACTGCCTTTGGCCAAGGCTTTTCGAAATCATGGAAAAGTCGGATTTCGCCTCCGCTTCGCCGCCGACCGATGGATCTCATTTGCTCGCCTATGAGGCGGTTCCGCTGCTTGAATCCCATCCGGGGTACCAAGCACCTTTATAACCCAACCGGTGTCCAATTCCGCTTCCGCCAAAATCCAGCCACCCACGACGGAACTCGTCCTCGAGTCAGGTCGCATGGAGGCGCACTACTGGCGTGATTTGTGGCGGTACCGCGAACTGCTCGGATTCCTGGCCTGGCGCGACGTCAAGGTCCGCTACCAGCAGACGGTCCTCGGCATCGCCTGGGCGGTGGTCCAGCCACTCACCTCCGTCGTCATCTTCTGGTTCGTGTTCGGCCGCCTGGCCAAGATGCCATCGGGCGGCCAGCCCTACTTCATCGTCGTCATGGTCGGGCAGCTCGCCTGGCAGCTCTTCGCAAACACGCTGGGAAACACGAGCGGCAGCCTGGTCGGCAGCGCCCAGCTGATATCCAAGGTCTATTTTCCGCGGCTGATCGTTCCCCTCTCCTCGGTCCTCGTGGCGTGCATCGATTTCATTTTCATCTTCGTGATCTACGTGATCGCCGCCGTCTGGACCGGGACATTGCCGGGGATCCACGCGCTCTGGCTCCCCTGCTTCATCGCGCTCGTCCTCCTTCTGGCCATCGGCGCCGGCCTCTGGCTCGCGGCCCTCACCGTCCGGTTCCGCGACTTCCGGATCCTCGTCCCCTTTCTCCTGCAGATCGGCGTCTTCGCGACCCCCGTGGGATACCGGACCGACTACCTGACCCGCTTCAAGGAGATCCTCGCCCTCAACCCCATGACCGGGATCATCGACGCCTTCAGGTGGTGCCTGCTCGGCGGCGACGAGCCGTTCGCATGGTACAGCTTCGGCTTCACGCTCGTCTGGACCGTGTTCCTCCTGGCGACCGGCATCTGGTACTTCAGGCGCACCGAGAAGACCTTCGCGGATGACATCTAGCCATGAGTGAAACCGCGATAAAGGTGGAGCGGCTCTCAAAGCTCTACCGCATCAGCCACCTCGCGAGCCAGCGGACCGTGCGCGACGCCGTCCACCATGGGATGCGGCTGGTATGGAGGCGCCTGCGATGGAACGCCCGGCCGACGCGGGAGGAGTTCTGGGCGCTGCGCGATGTCAACTTCGAGGTGAAGCGCGGCGAGGTCGTCGGGATCATCGGGCGCAACGGCGCCGGCAAGTCCACGCTCCTGAAGGTCCTCTCCCGCATAACCGAGGCTACCACCGGGCGCATCACCCTGCGGGGCCGGATCGCGAGCCTGCTCGAGGTCGGGACCGGGTTCCACCCCGAGCTCAGCGGTCGCGACAACATCTACCTGAACGGGGCCATCCACGGGCTCACCCGGGCCGAGATAAACCGGAAATTCGACGAGATCGTGGAGTTCGCGGACGTGACGCGGTTCCTCGACACGCCGGTGAAGCGCTACAGCAGCGGCATGTACGTGCGCCTCGCGTTTGCCGTGGCCGCCCACCTGGAGCCCGACATCCTCGTCGTCGACGAGGTGCTGGCGGTGGGCGACGCGGCCTTCCAGAAGAAGTGCCTCGGGAAGATCCGCGAGGTCTCGAGCGCGGAGGGGAGGACGGTGCTCTTCGTCAGCCACAACCTTTCCTCGGTGCGGCAGCTCTGCACGCGGGCGATGCTGCTGGAACAGGGCCGAGTCGCCTTTGACGGGGCCCCGGCGGCGGCCATCTCAGCCTACACCCAGAGCGACAAGACAAAGTCCGAGTACAAGCACATCGCGGGCGACGGGGCGGCGCGGATCACCCGCCTGAAGATGCCCGGGGACGCCGGCTCGGGGGCCATTGCGCCCATATTCGGCGAGATCGTCATAGAGATCCAGTTCGAGGCCAAGCCGTCCGCCGGGAGCCTGGAGTTCTTCATACTTGTCTACTCGGACGAGGGGGAGTGCATCGCCGCGAGCTTCCAGACGGACAGCTGCCCGCGGCTGGGCGCTGGCTCCGGGGGCGGGAAAATGTCGGTCGCGTTCAGGAACCCGTTCGCCCCGGGCCGCTACCTCGTTTCCGCGGGCATCTTCGACCCCTTCCGCCAGTTTCACGACTGGGTCGAGTTCGCGGAAAGCTTCGAGGTGCTGCCCGGCTTCGCCGATGGGCGCGCGTTTGACCAGCGGCTCGGCCGCGTTTCCCTTGAGGCAAAATGGACGCCGTGAAGAATCCCCTACCCCTCTGGAAGCGCGCCGTCCTGCGGTTCGACCGCTGGCTGCAGGGACTGCGGGCGGATTCCCTTCGCCGTCAGTTTGCCTCCTGCGGGCGCGACGTGTCCATCCAGTGGCCCGTCGTCATAAACGGCGCGGACCACCTCAGCGTGGGAAACGGCGTCTCGTTCAACGCCTTCGTGCACATCTGGGCCCAGGGGGGCGTTGCCCTGGGCGATGGGACGCTTGTCGGGAGCCACGTCACGATCACGTCCCTGACCCATGCGACGGACGCCCCCAGCTTCGCCGAGAGCCTCGTCAGCAAGCAGGTCGACATCGGCCGCAATGTCTGGATCGGGGCGCACGCCGTCATCCTGCCCGGGATAAGGATCGGGGACGGCGCGATCATAGGGGCCGGTGCGGTCGTGAACCGCGATGTCGCCGCGGGCGACGTCGTGGCGGGTGTCCCCGCCGTCTCCATCCGCGCCAAGCGGTCCTGACCATGGGATTCACGCGGAAAAAGGGCCGCCTCCTGGGTTTCCTCGCGAGGAGGATCCGGAGCCGCGGCTGGCCGCAATTCTTCCGCGGGCTGCGCGAGCGCAGGATGTCGTACGTGGCGATGGAGCTCGCCGGGCTGCTTCCCCCCCATGCAGCGACGATCGTCGACGTCGGCGCGCATAGCGGACTCCTGGCGGAAGCCCTGGACTTCCTCTACAGCCCGAGTCGACTCTGGGCCGTCGAGCCCAACCCGGCCCACCGTGCGCAACTTGACGAGCGCTTCAGGGGGCGTCCCCAGGTTGTCGTCGTCGGCAGCTGCCTCGGGGAGGCAAGCGGGGAGGTGGCCTTCAACGCCTACGAATTCGACGCCGCGTCGTCCGTGTTTGAGTGCGTGGACGGCCACATGGCGTCGCTCGGTCTCAGCGAGCGCAGCAACACCCTGACCGTCCCGATGACGACGCTTCGCGAGCTGATGCCGAGGGACCTGCCGGTCCTCGACCTGCTGAAGATCGACTGCCAGGGCGGCGAGCTCTCCGTGCTGAAGGGGGCCGGGGAGCGGATCCGCGACATCCGGTGGGTGTACTGCGAGGTCTCCTTTGATCCGATCTACAAGGGGGCGCCCCTCTGGGCCGAGGTGCATTCGTTCCTGCGCTCATCCGGCTTCGAGCTGCGCGGCCTGAGCGGCTTTTCGGGGGCGGGACCATCCATCCAATGGGCCGACGCCCTGTACGCGAACTCGAGGCTCGCGGCCGCGGTGACGGCATGACCTTGCCCCACGCAGCAACAGCCAGCCTCTCAAGGCTCCCCGCCGCCCCGGAGGCCGGCGCCGGATGGCCGTGGTCGGTCGAAACGGGTCGCCCCGCAGCAGCCGCCGCCTGGCCGAGGATCACGATCGTCACGCCGAGCTACCAGCAGGCGCCCTTCCTTGAGGAATGCCTGCGCTCCGTGCTCCTGCAGAACTACCCGAACCTCGAGTACATCGTGAACGACGGCGGATCCACCGACGGGTCGGCGGACATCCTGCGCGGCTACGAGCCGTTCCTGGCGCACTGGCAGTCGCGGAAGGACGGCGGCCAGGGCGACGCCATCAACCAGGGATTCGCGCGCGCAACGGGCGAGATCTTCGGATGGCTGAACAGCGACGACCTGCTCCTGCCCGGGGCCCTCTTCGCGGTCGCGGCCGAGTTCGCTCGCCCGACGACGGACATCGTCTACGGGGACGCCTTGAACGCGTACGAGGACGACCACTCCCTCCAGTACTGGCAGGGCTACTGGGTGCGGCCGTCGTTCCTCCAGTTTGGGGGCGTGATCTCGTCCCACGCCGTCTTCTGGCGCCGGTCGGTCCACGTGCCGCTCTGGGCGGAGCTCAACTGCAACGTCGATGGCGAGCTGTGGCAGCGCCTGGTGCCCGGCCGCACGCTGAGCTACGTCGCCCGGCCGCTCGGGGTCTGCCGGATCCACGGCGACACCAAGAGCAGCTCCGAGAAGTGGCGCGAGAGGTGGCGCGCGGACGATGAGATGATATGGGCGCGCCACGGGCGGCCGACGGCAAGCAGGGTTTTCCGAAAATGGTTCGCCCTGAGCCAGCAGGCCTTCAAGTGGGCGAGCTGGCGCTCCAACCGCGCCGCGAAGAGGGAGGCGATCGCGTCCTGCCGCTGGGACAGCCGCGCCTGGCGAGGGCCCCGTCCATGAGCGCCGATCCCCCGTCGCTCGCGCTCTGCATCCCCGCGTTCAATGCGGCCGGCTTCATCGGGAGGCTGCTGGACGGCGCCGTCGCCCAGACGAGGCCCTTCGACGAGATCTGGGTCTACGACGACGCGAGCACGGACGACACCTCGGAGATCGCACGGAGATATGGTGCCCGGGTTGTGCGCGGCGAGACGAACGTGGGATGCTCGTCCGGCAAGAACATCGTCGCCGCCCGCTGCACAAGCACCTGGCTTCATTTCCACGACGCCGACGATGCCCTCGAACCTAACTTCGTCGAGGTTGCGCACCGGTGGATCGCCCGGACCGACGCGCCCGACGTGGTCTTTTTCAACTACCGCAGCCTCGGCCATGAGGATGGTTTGCCTCTCGGGACCCGCGAGTTCGACGGGGCCGCGCTCCGGCGGGATCCCCTTCGGTACTGCCTCACGGAACAGATAAACCCGTTTTGCGGCCTCTACCGCAGGGAGACCTTCATCCGCGCCGGCGGATGGGACGAGGATCGGCGCGTGCTCCAGAGCGAGGACCAGGCCGGCCACCTCCGGCTCGCGCTGGCCGGCCTCCGCTTTGATGCGGACCCCACCTTCACGGTGATCAACTATGTCCGCGCCGGCTCGATGACCACGAGCAACCTGCCCGGGGCCCAGCGTTCGACCTTCGAGGTCCTCAGCAAGGCGGCGCAAGCCGTGCCCGCCATTTATAAGGAAGTCGTCGCCGAGAGGCTCTGGGGGACGGCCGGGCTCTCCGCGGCCTACGGCGACTGGGATAACGCGGACCGGTCCGCCGCCCTGGCGCTGAGGCTGGCCCCAAGGCCCCCGAATTCGGGCTCAGGCTGGTTCCGGTGGCTCTCGGTCCGCAGCCCCCGCCTCGCGCTGCGGCTCCGCGAGAGGCTGATCCGGCTGTTGCGGCCGGGCGCCCGTTCGGATCCCGTGTATCAACGCGCCCGAGGCGCCTAAAGCCTCCATCCCCCCAATGGACCCGCTCGTTTCCGTAGTGATCCCCTGCTTCAACGCCGCCCCATGGCTTGAGGCGACCCTCGATTCGGTCCGGGCGCAGACCTGGCGGCGCCATGAGATCATACTCGTCGATGATGGCTCCTCGGACGGGTCCGGGAAGCTTGCCGAGCGATTGGCCGGGGCCGACATGCGGGTCCTCCACCAGAAAAACAGCGGGCAATGCGCGGCGCTGAACCTCGGCCTCGCGGGCGCGCAGGGGGAATTCATCGAATACCTTGACGCCGACGACCTCCTTGCGCCTGACAAGATCGCCCTGCAGATGGCCCGCCTGCGGGAGCTTCCTCCCGGCTGGCTCGCCACCTGCGCATGGAGCCGCTTCGACACCAATCCGGCGGAGGCCGTCTTCAAGCCGGAGGCAATCTGGCGGGACCTTTCCCCGGTCGAGTGGCTGGTTGCCTCGTGGTCCGGCGGCGGCATGATGCACGGCGCAGCATGGCTGTCCCCGAGGGCCGTCATCGAGACGGCCGGCCCCTGGAACGAATCGCTCACCCTTATCAACGACCTCGACTATTTCACCCGCCTCTTGCTTTCAAGCGAGGGGATCGCCTTCTGTCCGGGCGCCCGGACCTACTATCGCTCGAATGTCGCGGGAAGCCTGAGCCGCAGGACGGGGCGGCGCTCCTGGGAATCCGCTTTCAAGGCCACCGACCTCAGCACGACCCGCCTGCTCGCCCGCGAGGATTCACCCAGGGTGCGCCTGGCCTCGGCCATCAACTACCAGCGCCTGGTCTACAGCGCCTACCCTGACGTCCGGGACCTTGTCGCGAAGGCCGAGACGCGCATCGCCGAGCTCGGCGGATGCGGCCTGGAGCCGGGGGGCGGCGCGGTCTTCCAGAACCTCAGGCGCGTCGTGGGCTGGAAGCTCGCACGCCGCGCCCAGATCGTCGGCAGGAAGGCAAGGGGCCAGACATCATGATTGCCGTCGTCTCATCGACTGTCGCGCCAAGCCCGCTTCCAAGCCACGACGGGGCGCGCACAACTCTCAGCCCCGAGCAGCGCCTGGATCAGACACGCGAGACGGTCGCGTCGCTCGTCGCGCTCGGCGCCACGGATATCTTCATCGCGGACAATTCGCCGGGACCGTGGCTTCGCGACCGGGCGTCCGTGCTTGCACCGGCTCGCGTGCTCCACCTGAACCAGCCCCCGATCAGGAACAAGGGCATCGGGGAACTCTGGCTGCTGCTCGGCTCGCTCGAGGTGCTTCCCGAGGATGCCCCGGTCCTGAAGATATCGGGCCGCTACCGGATTGGTGCCGGAACCGGGCTTGCCCTCAGGGAGGGCGACGATATCGCGGCAAGGGTCCAGGGCGGGGGCGCCACCGGCGAGATCTCGACCCGGTGCTACCTAGTCAGGAACAAGTCGGTGGCGGCGCGGCTCTGGCAGCGTTCGCTCGATGAGGTCTATGCCGAGCGAAGCCGCATCATGGGTCCGCGTTCGCTCCTTCGCATCATACGTAACTCGGTCCGCCCGGGAAGGGACGATTTCCCCTACTCCGATCCGAACACGCTCTCGCTCGAACAGGCGTCCTACAGGGCGATCGGACACCTTGGCCTTCGCATGAGGCCCATTGCCAACCTGGACGTTTCGGGCACCCTGGGAAGCTGGACCAACCCCCTGGTGAAGGAGTGAACCGCGGCCCCCATCCTCCCGCAGGCCTCCGATACGAATCCACCGAATGCGAATCTTCCTGAGCTGCCAGCAGGCACTGAAGGCGCATGCCGTGCCGGCATTCGCATTCTGGGAGTACTACTTCAGGAATGCCTTGGCCGAGGCGGGCCACGAGGTCGTCGAGTGCCCCGGGATCGACTGGGCCGAGGGACTGACCCCCCTTTCACCCGGGGAAAGGGCCCGCTGGCTCGAGCGGACGTGGACCCGGACAGTCGAGTTTCTCCGCGCCGAGCACGGGCGGAAGCCGATAGGCCTGTTCCTCGGCTACCTCTTTCCCGATCAGGTCGAACCCTCTGCGATCCGCGCAATCCGGGAGGTGGGGGTTCCCGCCGTGAACTTCTTCTGCGACAACGTGCGTGAATTCACGCGGGTGCCCGCCCCGTTCAGGGACTTCGACCTGCACTGGGTGCCCGAGGCCGAGGGAAGGTCCCTCTACGTGTCGGCGGGCCTTCCTTTCGTCTATCTGCCCATGCCGGTGTGGGTCCAGCCCGGGCTCAGGACCATTCCCCCGAGCGAGAACGAGTCCGTGGTATTCATCGGCTCGCGCGATGTGCTCCGCGAGGATCTCCTCGGGGACGCCGTGGCTCGGGGCCTGGACGTGCAGATCTACGGTTCCGGATGGCGGGACGCCGGCCCGGCGCCCTCCCGCTCGGTGGCCCGGATGCTCCTTGGCCACGCGGGATTCGTGCGCAGGGAGGGGATCCACGGCGTGTCGATGCGCGCGACCTACCGGATGAGGCCGAAGCGTCCCTACGGGCGCATTGAGGAGCGCTCCCATGCCCCCTTGTCCGAAGAGGCGTATTTCGAAACGACGAGGCACGCGCAAATCGCCATCGGCGTGAACCGCTGCCCATCCTTCCGGCGCTCGTTCTCGGATCCGCTTCGCTATTCGCGCCTGCGCGACATCGAGGCGCCCATGCTGGGGGCATGCTACCTCACGGAGATGGCTCCGGGGATCCCGGACCTGTACGAGATCGGCAAAGAGATCGAGACCTACCAGGACGCGGGCGAGCTGGTCGAGAAGGCGAAGCGTCTCCAGGAGGACGCCGCCAGGCGCCTCGAGCTCCGCAGGAACGGGCAGCGCCGCGCGCTGGCCGATCACACGATTGCAAGAAGCGTCGAGCACATCTCTCGAAAGCTGGGGATCACCACATGAGGAGCGTGCTGCCCGCCGCAACCGTGACCACTGGAAAACACACGGACATGGGCATCGAGGGAATCCGGGGGATTGCGGCATTCTTCGTCGCCCTCAGCCATGTGTTTTTCAGCAACATTCTCGACCCGCAGACACACCTTAGCCCCGTCGTCGCCAGCCTCGAAGCCGGGCACGCCGGCGTCCTGGTTTTCTTCGTGCTTTCGGGTTACGTCATCAGCTGGACCAACTCGAGGGCCTACTCACCGGCGGCCGTGCGGCAATACGTGAAGAGGCGGTGCGTGAGGATCTACCCGATTTACCTCGGGGCGATGCTGCTCACGCTCGTGGCCATCCGCACAAGCGGGCTTTATGAGCCGCTGCGCGTGCTCGTCGGCTCCCTACTCTGCCTTCAGAATTTCAACGGCTATTTCGGGCTGTCGCTCAACCCGCCGAGGGTAAACGGACCGCTGTGGAGCCTCAACTACGAGTTCCTCTACTATGCGCTCTTCCTCCTGCTCTGGCGCTATCGGCCCAGGTTGACGCTCGTGTTCCTGCCGGCGCTGCTCGCCGGAATCCTCGCCTGGTTCGCCCCGCGGCTCATGCCGCTCTTCATCGCCAGCTACGGCTGCGGATGGATCTTCTGGGCCTCGGGATGGTGGCTATCGGCGCAGCCCCACCTGGAGGAGGGAACCCATGATCGGACACCCCTCGCCACCTGGATCCTGCTCATTTTCGCGAGCCACAACATCAATGGCATCGCCCGGGCCTGCAACGCGCTGCACTTCTATAGCAACGACGCGGGCATGGTGAGCATTGCCGACCTTGGACTGCTTCCGGCCATCCTGCTCGCGTTCGCCGCTGTCGCCCACAGGAGGCTGCCCTGGCGGAAAGGGCTGATGGTCGCGGCCTGGGCGGTCTGCCTGGTTCCGATCGCCGGAATGATCGCAACAGGCCGGCTATCCACCCATGGGAACTGGATCGTGGGCACCTGGGCGGTCGCCTTGGCGGGGCTCCTCGCCGGGTGGCGGTCCACCCGCTGGCTGAAGCCGTTTGCGTGGTTTGGGGGAATTTCCTACGCCTTCTATGTCGTGCACTTCCCCCTCCTGTACCTCGTGAAAGGCCTGCCGCTGCCGGCAGGCACGCCCGCGGGGTTCGTCGCGCGGGTCGCCGTCTGGGCGGCGATCGCGGTCGCGCTCTCGTGGTTCCTCGAGAAGCGCTTTCAACCCTGGATCAGGCGCCGGCTTCTTGGCGGCCGAACCTAGCCGACCCCATGGGACGCATCTGTGTCGTCTACCGTCCCGAGCCCGAGACCGACCGCTGGCTCCCCGGCGACCGCTGGCTGCGGCCAGCGGTCAGGCGCCTCGTCAGGGGCAGGCCCCGACCCGGCGGACTGGAAAAGGTGTTCATCAACCTTCGGCTGGGACTCGAAAGACTCGGGATCGCCCATGAGGTGAACCCTCCCTTTGGGCGGCTTCGCCCGGGAGACCTTGTCGGTGTCCTTGGACGGGGGCGCCACAGCCTCGACGGGTATGCGCGCAAGGAACCGCTCGTCGCCGGGATAGGCCTCATGACCCATCCGAGCGAGTGGCCGACGCTGTTCGAGGATTATCCCGTCGCATGCTACCTGCAGCACAGCGAGTGGACGGCCGCGGTCTACCGGCGCTATTTCGGGGATCGCTGCCCCGTGTGGCCGGTCGGTATCGACACGGTCCAATGGCAGCCCGCGCGGGGCGGCGGCGAGAAGCCGGTGGATTTCCTGGTCTATGACAAGATCCACTGGGAAAGGCCCAGGTACGAACGCGATCTTCTCGGCCCGATCCGCGGGTCCCTCGAAAAGCTCGGGAAGTCATGCGTGAACCTTCGGTACGGCAGCTACGGCCCTGGCGAGTTTCACGACGCGCTGTCGCGTTGCAGGGCGGCCATCTTCCTGAGTCCCCATGAGAGCCAGGGCATCGCCTGCCAGGAGGCCATGGCGTCCGGCGTCCCGATCCTGGCCTGGGATCCGGGCTTCTCCCAGGACCCGGAGAGGTTTCGCTGGGGGGAAACCGAGATCCCGTCGACATCCGTCCCCTACTTCGATGGGCGGTGCGGCCTGCGCTTCTCCGACTTCCCGGAATTCGAGCGCAACCTCCCGGCCTTCCTCGAGGGCCTGCGAGGGGGGGCCTATTCACCGCGCGACTACATCCTCGAGAACCTGACGCTGGAGAAGTGCTCCCAGCGATTTGCGGACATACTGAGGGAGAAGCTCGCCTGAGCGCGTGAATCCCATGCCCCGCATCCTGATACTGTCCTCCGGGCCGCTGTGCCGCAATCCGCGCGCGTTCAAGGAGGCGACCGCGCTCGGCGGTGCGGGCTTTGGCGTCACGGTCGCTACGATAGCCAACATCGCGCGATTCGAGGAATACGACCGGGAGCTCCTCCTCGGGGCGCCCTTCCGGAAGGTGTCCGTTGACCGGACATCCCTGCGCCCCGCGGACCGGCTCAGCGCATTCGCGGAGCGGGGCATGGCGTGGCTCGCGCGGCGCGCCATCCCGCTCGGGATTGAATCCCCGAAATCCCTCGGGCCGGTTCACGCGCTCACCGCCCTCGCCGCGGGCACGCCGGCCGATCTAACGATCGTCCATACCGAGCTGCCCTTCTGCATCGGCGTCGAGCTCATGCGCCGGGGGCGCAGGATCGCCGCCGACTTCGAGGACTGGCACAGCCGCGACCTCCTTCCGTCGACAAGGGCCTCCCGGCCCCTGCGCCTGCTTGAGCGAGTGGAGCGCGCGCTCATGCGGGGAGCCGCGTACACGAGCGCCCCTTCCGGGGCGATGGCGATGGCCCTCCAGGCGGCCTACGGGGGGTCCACTCCCGTTGTCATTCCCAACACGTTTCCCCTTCAGCCGAAGCCACCGCGGCTGCCCCGCCAGGACCCGCCGGGCTTTTTCTGGTTCTCGCAGACGATCGGCGAGGGCCGCGGCCTCGAGCCCTTCCTGGCCGGCTGGGCCCTGACCCGCGCGCCGAGCCAGGTGAGCCTCCTCGGCGACGTGTCGGATTCCTACCGGGAGCGGCTGACCGGCCTCGTGCCTGCGGGGAGGCGAGGTTTGCTGCGCTTCCTGCCGATCACCTCGCCCGGGAACCTCCCGGAGGTGATCGCGGCCCATGACATCGGGCTCGCCCTCGAGCCCGAGACCCCGGAAAGCAGGTACCTCACGGCGACAAACAAGGTCTTCCAGTACCTCAATGCGGGACTCGCCGTGGTGGCCACGCCGACGGCCGGGCAGAACGAGGTGTTGGCGCGCGTGCCCGGCTGCGGGCTCATCGTCAGCCTTGCCGATCCCGCGCCGCTCGCCGGCAGCCTGGACTCACTCCTGGGGGATCCCGCGCGCCTCGCCGAGATGGGAGCCGCCGCACGGGAGGGAGCGGCCCGCGAGTATTGCTGGGAGAGGTCGGCTCCCCTGCTTGTTGCCGCCGTCTCCGAGGCGCTTTCGCCGAACCGGAAATGAACAGCCGCTCGGCCACGCTCCAGGTAAACCTCTCGCCGTCCGACTGGAGGCATGCCAGCCTCCTCCTGCCCCACCAGGTCCGGACATGGCGGGGACAGGTGTCCGAGATCCTCCTTACGGTCGACCTCCACCGGAGCGCCGGGCGCTTCTCGGCCGGCTGGGAGGCGGGCCGCGACAGGATCATGGGGCTCGCCCACTCGATCGAAGGGGCCCGCGTGGAGGTCATCGACTACGGCGCAGAGGCTCGGGCGCGCGTCTCGGCCGAGTTCTTTGGAGGTGCGCCTGTCCCTGAGAAGGATTTTCGCGGCGGCCCCTATTACGCGTACTTTTTCGGGCTGAACGCCGCGAGCCACGAGCTTGTCCTGCATACGGACGCGGACATCTTCTTCGGCGGGGGCAGCCAGACATGGATTTCCGAGGCAACGGAGCGCATGGCGAGCCGCCGGGATCTCCTCGTGACGGCGCCGCTGCCGGGACCCCCGCGCGCCGACGGCCTGCTGACGCAACTGCGTTCCGCTCCCGACCCGGAATCCCCGCATGCCCACTATCTGGAGGCGATGAGCACCCGCGTGTTCTTCATCGACCGGCAGCGCTTCCGGTCGGCGATCGGGGCCCTCACCCCAAGGCCGCCGCCGTCGCTGCGCAACCGGGTGAAGGCCTTGGTCGAGCGCAACCCGGATGCGGACCTCCCGGAGCACCTCTTCACATCGGAGATGAAGGCGCGCGGGCTCGTTCGCTACGACTTCCTCGGCTCGCTGCCGGGAATGTGGTCGCTTCACCCGCCATACCGGGGCGCGGACTTCTACGAAAAGCTGCCCTCGCTGGTGGCCCGGGTGGAGTCGGGCGACATGCCCGACGCGCAAAGGGGCGACCACGACATCAACGCGAGCCTGGTGGATTGGAGCGATGCCCTGGCCGCACTGGCCAGGAACCGCTGGTGGCGACGCATTGCCTCCCGCTAGGACGCCCTTCCGCAACCGGTCCCCGGCGGGCAGGATCAGTTGAAGTTCCGGCGGCCTTCCAAGGCGCTCCTCAGGGTGACTGAATCGGCATAGAGAACCCCTCCCCCGCTCGGAATCCCGAACCCGATGCGGGTCACGCGAACGCCGCGCTCGGGCGGCAGGTGCTCCTGGATGTAGTGGCATGTCGCCTCACCCTCGACGTCGTTCGGCAGCGCGAGGACGAGCTCGTCCACCTCGCCGGCCTGGACCCGGGACAGGAGGCCCCCGAGGTTCAGGTCCTCGGGCCCGACACCATGCAGCGGGGAAAGCTTACCGTGGAGCACGTGGTAGACGGACCTCCAGGACCCGCTTCTCTCGATCGCCACAAGGTCGGGCACGTGTTCGACGACGCAAACGCAGCGTTGGTCCCTCCTCGTGTCGGAGCAGATCGGGCACAGCTCGTCCTCGCTCAGGTTTCCGCAACGGCTGCAGCGGCGGATCGAGCGGGAAGCCTCCCCGAGCGCGGCGACGAGCGCCTCAAGCTGGTCCGGCTTCCCAAGCAGGAGATGGAGCGCGATCCGCTCCGACGAACGGTATCCGATCCCGGGTAGCTTCCGAAGAATCTGCTGAAGTCTCTCGAAGGCGTTGGAAGGGCCCATCAGAAGATTCCCGGCATCTGGAAAGCCGACGTAACCTTCTGCATCTCGCTTTCATTCAATTCCTTGGCCTGTTTTCCAGCATCCTGGACTGCCGCTAGAATGGTATCGGAGACGACCTTCGAGTCCTCCTTGAGGAATTCCGGGTCGAGCGACAGGGCGACAAACTTCCCCGCGGCGCTCACCTTCACCCTGACCGCCCCGCCGGCCGCCGTCACCTCGATCTCGCGGGCCTCGAGCTCGGCCTGGAGCGTCTCGATTGAACGCTGCATCTTCTGCGCCGTCTTGAGGAGTTTGCCAACGCCAGCCATGGAACACAGGTTGCGAATCACAGGGAAAATAACGAGGCGTTTTTTGAAATTTTCCGTGAGATAGACACACCTACAGTGTTAGATGGCGCCATGCCCGCCCCAACCGTTCTCGTGATCGTCGCCGAGGGATTTGAGGAGGTGGAGGCCATAACGCCCATCGACCTGCTGAGGAGGGCGGGCGCCGTCGTGACCACAGCCTCCCTCGAACCGGGGATACATGTCGCCGGGCGAGGCGGGGTCATCGTCCATGCCGATGCCACGCTCGCCGCTGTGGAGAACTCCCCGTTCGATTGCGTCCTGCTGCCGGGGGGCCCGGGTGTCAGCCGCCTCCTCAAGGATCCCCGCGTCCTGGACATCGTCCGGCGCCAGCACGGCTCCGGGGGATGGATCGCCGCGATCTGCGCCGCGCCGGTCGTGCTGAAGGCCGCCGGGATACTGGAGGGCAGGCGCTACACGGCCCATTTCTCGGTTGCGGCGGACCTCCCGGCAGCGCAGTTCGGCGAAAGGGTGGTTGTCGACGGGAGGTTGATCACCTCGCGGGGCGCCGGGACCGCCCTCGATTTCGGCCTCATGGTCGTCGAGAAGCTCCTTTCGGCCGAGAAGGCGGCCGAGGTCGCGCGGTCCATCTGCGCGTGAAAACCCGCGCCGCTGAAGGTTTGCGCCTAGGCGAACGCGCGGGTGTGATGTTTATTCATTGGGCAGCCGCCCCCTTACACATAAATGCGCGACCATAAAAAGCTACCCGTCGCAGTTGTCCCGGAAGGGTCGGGTTCGGCGGAAATCCACAGGCCATGTGCGGGATAGCCGGATTCGTAGACGCCTCCACTCCGGCCGAGAAAAGGGAGCAGGCCGTCCAGCGGATGTGCGCCTCGATGATTCACCGGGGACCGGACGATTCCGGAATGGCAAGCCGCGGTCCCGCCACGATCGGCATGCGGCGGCTGTCGATATTCGACCCGGTAAACGGCCAGCAGCCCATGGTCACGCCCGACGGCCGCTTCACGATCGTCTTCAATGGCGCCATCTACAATTTTCGCGAGCTTCAGGCGGAACTGGAGGCCTCCGGATGGGGCTTTCGCACACACTGCGACACGGAGGTGCTGCTTGCCGCCCTCGCGCAATGGGGGCGGGAGGCGCTGAAGCGGCTCCGGGGCATGTTCGCCTTTGCGCTCTGGGACTCGGCCGACGAGTCGCTCCTCCTTGCCCGCGACCCCTTTGGAATTAAGCCCCTCTACTTTGCCCACGACGGCGATCGCCTGTTATTCGCCTCCGAGGTGGCCGCGCTCCTCGCGTCCGGCGCGGTCAGCGGCGAGATAGACCCGGCCTCGGTCGCGGACTACCTTGCCTGGTTCGCCGTGCCGGCGCCCCGGACGATCTACCGCCAGGTGTTCAGCCTCCAGCCCGGGGAGTGCATGCTGTTCTCGCGCGGCAAGCGGGAGATCCACGCGGGTTGGTCGTTCGGGTCCATCCCCGCGGCCCCCTCCCCGTGCGCGACGCGCGCCGAATTCATCAAGAGGCTGCGGGAACAGCTCGATGACACCATCCGGGAGCACGTGATCGCCGACGTGCCGGTCGGGGCATTTCTTTCGGGGGGACTCGACTCGGCCGTCGTCGCCGGCCTCATGTCGCGCGCGAGCGGCAACGCGCTGAAGACCTTCTCCATCGGATTTGAGGAAGACGGCTTCTCGGAGGCCGACGACGCGGAGGCCAGCGCGCACCACTTCGGCGCCATCCACCATACCCGGATCCTGACCGGCGACGAGGTGGCCCGCGACCTGGACAAGTTCCTCGCCGCGTGTGACCAGCCA
Source organism: Opitutaceae bacterium (assembly GCA_003168315.1). Classification (GTDB taxonomy): domain Bacteria; phylum Verrucomicrobiota; class Verrucomicrobiia; order Opitutales; family Opitutaceae; genus Palsa-1447. Next base: position 4,043 of record PMSP01000404.1, on the reverse strand, counting down.
ACGGGGGNNTTCAAGGTCGCGCTCTCCGGGCTCGGGGGGGACGAGCTCTTCGGGGGCTACCCGTCGTTCCGGGCGATCCCCACCCTGGCCGGGAAACTGCCGCTGTGGGGCCGGGTGCCGCGCCCCCTGCGGGCGCTCGCGGCGGGCCTCCTCAACCGCGGGGGAACGCGAGCCCGAAAGCTGTCGGATTTCCTGCTCCACGCCAGCGACGCCCACGAGCTGGGGGCGCTCAATAGGAGGGTCTTCTCGGAGTCGAAGCGCTGGCAAATGCTGGCCCCGGACGCGCAGGCGACGATAAAGGACTCCCCGCCGTTCCACCCGCAGCTTGAGTCCCTGCGCGCCGCGGTTTCCATGGATGACCTGTTTTCGCTCGTGAGCGCCTGGGAGCTCCGGACCTACATGGCCGACGTGCTGCTGCGCGACAGCGACGTCATGAGCATGCGCCAGTCGATCGAGCTGCGTGTCCCCTTCATAGACAGGCCGCTGATCGAATGGCTCTGGCGCCAGCCGTCGCGGTTCAAGGACGACCACCGGCACCCGAAATCGGTGCTCGCGGCGGCAGCCTCCGACGTCCTGCCCGCGGGGATGCTCAGCCGAAGGAAGCGTGGTTTTACGCTGCCCTTTGCGATTTGGATGCGCTCAGACCTGCGGCCGTTTCTCGATCACACTTTTTCCGCCGGAAGCATCGGGCAGAGCGCGCTCTTTTCCACCGTGCCCGTCCAATCGATGTGGAGCGACTTTGTCTCCGGCGGAGACAACCGCGAGTGGTCGCGAGTCTGGAGCCTGGCGGTGCTGATCAACTTCGTGAACCGCAAGCAGGTTCCCGGCACTGCCTAGCGCCCCCGCCCGCCGAAAAGCGTGAATTCACTCCTCCTCACACCCGAGCTCTTCTCCGGCGAAGGAGGAATAGCGCGCATACTGAGGCTTTATCTCAAGGCACTCTGCGAGATCTCGGGCGACAAAGACCGCGTCCGCTTCCTCTCCCTGAACGATAGTGTCGTGGATTCGATCGAACTCCGGCGCTATTCCAGCAGCGCCCTCGCCGAATGGCGGGTGTGCAACCGCCGGAAGCTGGAATTCTGCCTGGCGGCGCGCCGGATGTGTGCCGAATCGGACCGCGTCATCTGCGGTCATGTCGCGCAGCTGCCGGTCGTCTGGCTCGCTTCGAGGATGAATCGCAGGTTTACGTACTACGTGGTGGCCCATGGAATCGAGGTTTGGCGCCCATTCTCCTGCCTGGAGCGCCGGGCGCTCAAGGGCGCACGAAGGATCATCTGCGTCAGCGATTTCACGCAAAATCAGCTTCTGGAACGGTGTGATTTCCTGGCCGGGAAGACGGTTGTGCTGCACAACGCACTGGACCCCTATCTCGACCCGGCAATGACGAGGGTCGCTTCGAAGGGGCCGCCGGTGATACTTACGATTTCCAGGCTCTCGTCCGCTGACAACTACAAGGGGATCGGGCACCTGATCGCGGCCATGCCTTCGGTGAGGGCCGTCTTTCCCGACGCAAAATTGAGGATCGTCGGGCGAGGAGACGGCCTGCGGGAGCTGCAGTCCCTTTCACGCCGGTTGAAAACGGAGAGCGCCGTGGATTTCGCCGGCTACCTGAGCGATGCGGAGCTGGCGGGAGAATTCGAGCGTTGCCGGCTCTTCGCGCTGCCAAGCCAGAAGGAGGGCTTCGGCCTCGTCTACCTCGAGGCCATGGCCCACGGCCGTCCCTGCCTCGGCGCCCGCTCGGGCGGCGTGCCGGAGGTGATTACCGATGAGACGGGCGTCCTTGTGGAATACGGCGATGTGCCTGGCATCGGGGCTGCGCTCGCGGGCGCGCTTGCGCGGGAATGGAATGCCGAACCCATCCTTGAGCGGGCCCGGCTGTTTTCCTATTCAAGATTCAAGGTCCGCCTGGCTTCGCTTCTCTCGACGTGATTCATCGAACAGCAAACGCCGGCAATACGCCCAGGGCGCCGTTTCCGCGCCGGGGCAGCCGCCCCTGAGCCGAGCGCTTCCCCGCCATGGCAGCACGTCCCGCTTCTGATCCGCTCGACCGCTACACTGAGATAGGTGCGCTCTGCGACAAGGTCAGGACGGCCATCAAGCGTACGATCATTTTCCTTTCCGTCGCGCTCGCGGCGGAATCGGTGATCCTCCTCTTTTCGAACCGGCCGGGGGCGGCTGCATTCACCCTGATGAGCCTAAGCACCTGCGTGGTCCTGAAGGCATGGTGCTCGGACGCCATCGGACTCCCGCTGCTCCCGATGATGGTGATCCAAAGCCTGATCATCTACGGTGTTCCCATTGCGGTCGGCCATGAGGTCATACTCTCCTATCCAAGGGAATTCGTCACCAGTGCCGGCGTCGAGGTGCTGATTTTCGACATCGCTATGCTTCTTGCATGGAAAATGGGAATGCGGATGTTCCGGCCGTCGCCGCCGATCAGCTACGCGCTGCAGGAATTCAGAAAGGGCGGCTCAATGGGATGGGCAAAGCTGGGATTTGGCATGGTGATCGCGACGACGGCCTTCTACGTGCTGCAGAGCCTGAACCTGACCGACCGGATCTACGAAGCGCTGCCCAGCGGCTCCAGCTCGATATTCGCGGCGCTTGTCTCTGTCATCAGCGCCGTCGGGTTTTTCCTGGTCTCCATGGCGATTGGGGGACGCGGCGCGTCGCCCTTGGCAAGGGCCTCCTTCTGGGCGCTGCTGGTTTTCAACGGGATGATGTCGGCATCGGAGTTTCTGCTCTATTCCGCGGCGGCCAACCTCATCACGGTCGCCATCGGCTTCTTCTGGAGCAGCGGACGGATCCCCTGGCGATACCTCACCGTAGCGATGCTGAGCCTCTCATTCCTGAACACGGGGAAGACGACGATGCGGGAGCGCTACTGGGGGAATGATGAATACGCGCCGAGTGCACCGGTGACCTTCGTTAGGCTCCCCGAGGTTTATGCCGAATGGCTGGGGGTCAGCTATGATGCATTTCTGGAAAACCAGACTAGCCAGAATACCAGCCCCAGCGAAGGAAGGACGGACGCCAACAAGAACCAAACCCTTCTCGACAGGATCGACAACCTGCAGAACCTGCTTTTTGTCATCGACGCCGTGAAGACGGAGCACGTGCCTCCCCTTCACGGGGCGACCTACTCGCTCATCCCGCCGCTGCTTGTCCCGAGGATATTCTGGCCGGACAAGCCGCGCAGCCACGAGGGCCAGGTGATTCTGAATGTCCATTTCGGAAGGCAGGACCTCAATTCCACCCTGGCCACCTACATCGCCTGGGGCCTGCTGCCCGAGGCCTACGGCAATTTTGGCCCGATTGCGGGCGCGATTTGCATCGGAATCTTTCTCGGCGCGTGTTTTGCCTGGATCGAGAATCTTACCGCAAGGAAGGTCGTGCTTTCGATGGAGGGGGTCTTGTCCCTGAGCCTACTCATGAACCTAATGAACTCATTCGAGATGGTCGCGAGCGTGCTGGTCACCTCGACCTTCCAGTCGTTTGTCATCGTCATCGCAGCGAGCGCGCCCTTCGTTCGCAGAACCGCAAACAACAAGCCCCAGGTGAAAGAGGACTGAACTGCTCGATACCCCATTGAATTCCAAGCAAAGTCTCGTCTCAAGGGCCACGGGCATGCTGACGCTGGGGTGGTCGGACACGCCGCGCGGACGCACGTCTCTCAGGAAACTGGCTTCGGGAGCGATGCGCGCCTGCCTGCGCCTCCGCAGCCGGGTTCTGCAGGCCGGGACGCTCAGGTCCTTTCTCGTGGTCTCGCCGCATCCGGACGATGAGGCACTGGGATGCGGGGGCCTGATCGCATTGTCGGCAGGGGGCGGAGCCCCCGTCTACGTCGCCTACGTGACCGATGGCGCCGCCTCGCACCCGCGGCATCCGCGGGTTTCCCCTCAGGATCTCGCGCAGATGAGGAAACGGGAGGCGCGTGCAGCCACGGCAATCCTGGGGGTCGAGTGGACGCGCGTCAGCTTCCTTGGCGCGCCTGATGGGCGCCTGTCCGATCTTGACCCGAAGGCAAAGGAGGAGATCGCCGT
>PMSP01000313.1 GCA_003168315.1 Opitutaceae bacterium | reverse complement strand
ATCAACATCATCGACACCCCTGGGCACGTCGACTTCACGGCCGAGGTGGAGCGCTCGCTCCGCGTCCTCGACGGCGCGGTCGCGGTCTTCGACGCCGTCGCGGGCGTCCAGCCCCAGTCCGAGACCGTCTGGCGACAGGCCGACAAGTACAACGTCCCGAGGCTCGTTTTCCTCAACAAGATGGACCGCGTCGGGGCCGACTTCCACCGCTCGATCGACGACATCCGCGCGAAATTGAAGGCCAACGCCCACGCGCTCTTCCTGCCGATAGGCGCCGAGGAGACTTTCACCGGCATGATCGACCTGGTCCAGATGATCGCCTACAACTTCGACGACACCAAGGACCCGCTGGGGCTCGAGCCGAAAACCAGCCCCATCCCGGCGGACATGCTCTCCGAGGCGAAGGTGTACCGCGACAAGCTGATCGAGGCCGTCTCGGACTTTGACGACAACCTCGCGGAGAAGTACCTCGACGGCAAGGAGATAGACGTCAACCAGTTGATGCTCGCGATACGCAAGGCGACCGTCTCGCTCAAGTTCTTCGGCGTAATCCCCGGCTCGGCCCTGAAGAACAAGGGCGTGCAGCGGGTACTCGACTGCGTCGTCAACTACCTGCCAAGCCCCATCGACGTGCCGCCCATGACGGGCAAGGACGACGACGGAAACACGGTCGAGGCGGCCGTCGACGACAAGGCGAAGGTCGCAGGGCTCGTCTTCAAGCTCTGGACCGACCCGTACTTCGGCAAGCTGGTGTTCTACCGGGTCTACACCGGCAAAGTGACCAAGGGGATGATGCTCTACAACCCGCGCACGCGCCGCAGCGAGCGGGTGTCGCGCCTAGGGCTCATGCGCGCGATCGACCGCGAGGACATTGACGTCGCATACTCGGGCGACATATGCGCGCTCGTGGGAGTGAAGGACGTCATCACCGGCGACACGCTCTGCGACGAGGACTTTGACATCCGCCTCGAGCCGCCGTCCTTCCCGGAGCCGGTCATCTCGATGTCGATCGAACCCAACTCGAAGGCGGACCAGGAGAAGATGGGCACCGCGCTCCAGCGCCTGGTGGCCGAGGATCCCACCCTCAGGGTGAAGACCGACACCGACACGGGACAGGTGATCCTCTCGGGCATGGGCGAGCTCCACCTCGAGATCATCCTCGACCGCATGAAGCGCGAGTTCAAGGTCCAGGCCACCTCCGGCAAGCCCCAGATCGCATACAGGGAGACCGTCAAGGCAAAGGCCGACGGCGAGGGCAAGTTTATCCGCCAGTCGGGCGGAAAGGGCCAGTACGGCCACGTCATCATCAAGCTCGAGCCCAACGTGAAGGGCAAGGGGATCGAGGTCATCAACGAGACGGTGGGCGGCAGCATCCCGAAGGAATTCATCAAGCCGGCGATCGACGGGATCATGGAGGCCACGAACAACGGCGTCGTCGCCGGCCACCCCGTGGTCGACGTCATCGTGCGCATCGTCGACGGCTCGTTCCACGACGTCGACTCGTCCGAGCTCGCCTTCAAGATGGCCGGGATCTTCGCGTTCAAGGACGCGATGAAGGCCGCGACCCCGATCCTGCTCGAGCCGATCATGGGCGTCGAGGTTACCACCCCCGAGGAGTACCAGGGCGACCTGATCGGCGACATCAACCGCCGCCGCGGGACGATCCTCGGCCAGGAGAACAAGGCGGGCGCCTGCATCATCGCCTCGACGGTGCCGCTCGAGACCCTCTTTGGCTACGTGACGGACATCCGCTCCCTCTCCAAGGGCCGGGCCAGCGCCTCGGTCACCCCGTCGCACTTCGAGCAGGTCCCCAACTCGCTCCTCCAGAAGATCATCGACACGACCTCAAAGGGCCCGTCCCGCACATAACACCCGTTCTTTTTACTCCATGAAAGGCCAACGCATCCGCATCAAACTCCAGGGCTTCGACTACAGGGTCATCGACCAGTCGGCCCAGGACATCGTCGAGACCGCCAAGCGCTCCGGCGCGCGCGTGTCCGGCCCGATCCCGCTGCCGACCCGCATCGAGAAGCTTTCAGTCAACCGTTCGCCGCACGTCGACAAGAAGTCGATGGAGCAGTTCGAGACGCGCACCCACAAGCGCCTCATCGACATCATCGAGCCCACCGCACAGACGGTGGACGAACTCAAGAAGCTCAACCTGCCCTCCGGCGTCGACATCACCATCAACGTCTAAAGTCCACAGTTAGCAGTTGCCCGTGTGCGCCGCTGGCGCACCTCCGGGTCCCTCTAATGTAGGTCCAAAACGGAACCCTTCCACCTACCGCTTAGCCCATGATCTCCTCACTACTCGGCAAAAAAATCGGCATGACCCAGGTCTACGACGCCCAAAACGTCCTGGTCCCGGTCACCGTGGTTGAAGCCGGCCCCTGCCCGGTCGTCCAGGTCAAGACCGTCGCCTCGGACGGCTACAACGCCGTCCAGATCGGCTTCACGGCCAAGAAGCTCAAGAACTCGAGCAAGGCCGAGGTCGAGCACGCCAAGAAGGGCGGCATCGACTATGCGCCCCGCGTCCTCTCCGAGGTCCGCCTCGTCGACTCCCCCGCGCTCAAGGTCGGGGACGTCGTCACGGTCGCGGCCTTCCAGGAGGGCCAGCTGGTCGACGTGATCGGCATCACCAAGGGCAAGGGCTTCCAGGGCGTCGTGAAGCGCTTCCGGGTCGCCGGCGGCCCCGCGGCCCACGGGTCCATGTTCCACCGCCGCATCGGCTCCATCGGCATGCGCCAGACCCCGGGCCGCACGTGGAAGAACCAGGCGATGCCCGGCCACATGGGCAGCGAGCGCCGCACGGTCCAGAACCTGAGGGTCGTCAAGATCATCGCCGACAAGAACCTGATCCTCGTCAAGGGGGCCATCCCGGGCGCCAACGGCGACGACGTCCTCGTCCGCCTCGCCATCAAGGGCCAGCAGAAGAAAGCCTAACCTCCAAGGAGACACAGAGCGTCATGAAATTCACCGTTTTCAGCCCCGATGGCACCAGCAGCAGCGAGAAGGACTTCGACGGCCTTCCCACCTTCGAGGGCGACAAGGGCCTGCAGGCCGTCAAGGAGGTCATCGNNAGCCGTGGCGCCAGAAGGGCACGGGCCGCGCCCGCGCCGGCTCCAACCGCTCGCCCCTCTGGTCCGGCGGCGGCGTTGTCTTCGGCCCGAAGCCGCGCGACTACAACAAGAAGATCAACGGGAAGGTGAGGGCGCTTGCCTTCAGCCGCGCCCTCTTCGACCGCGCCTCGGCCGGCGAGATCGCCGTGATCGAGAACTTCGGATTCACGGTCAAGAAGACGAAGACCGTCAACAAGGTCGTCGGGCTGATCGCGCCGAAGGGCAAGATCCTCCTGGTCGACGCGCCGTTCGCGGCCGAGACCCGCCTGGCCGCCCGCAACCTCGAGCGCGTGTCGCTCCAGGAGGCCGCCAAGCTCAACACCCTGGATCTGGCGCAGTACAGCAAGATCATCGTCAGCACAAAGGCGCTCGAGACCATCATCGCGCGCGTATCCGGAGAAAAGAACTGATGAACGCCGACAAGGTACTCAAGGGCATGCTCCTCACGGAGAAGGCCAACAAGCAATCCGCCGAGCTCGGCCAGTACACCTTCGAGGTGGCAAGGGGCTCGAACAAGCACGCCATCGCCGAGGCCGTCGAGGCGACCTTCAAGGTCACCGTTCGGCGCGTGAACACCCAGAACTACCGCGGTAAGAACAAGAAGAGCCGCACCGGCATGCCCAGCACGACCGCCGACTACAAGAAGGCGATCGTTACGCTGAAGGCCGGCGACAAGATCGAGCTCGTCTGAGGCAGAACAAGGACCACCCGCCATGCCCATCAAACATTTCCGCCCCCTCACGCCGTCCCAGCGCTTCACCTCGCTGAACAAGCCCGTGGGCCTCTCCAAGAAGCGCCCGGTGCGCGCGCTGACCGAGACCAAGAACCGGTCCGGGGGCCGCAACGTGTACGGCCGCGTCACCTCGCGCCGCATCGGCGGAGGCCACAAGCAGCTCTACCGCATCATCGACTTCAAGCGCGACATCCTGGACATCCCGGCCCGCGTCGAGGCGATCGAGTACGATCCCAACCGCACGGCGCACATCGCCCTCCTCTACTACACGAACGGGGTCAAGCGCTACATTCCGGCCCCCGAGGGCCTGAAGGTGGGAGACAAGATCGTCTCCTCGATGACGGCGACCACGAACGACTTCACGGTCGGCAACAGCTTCCCCCTGAGCGTCATCCCGCCCTCGACGCGCCTCCACTGCGTCGAGATGGTCCCCGGCAAGGGCGCCCAGATGGGCCGCTCGGCCGGCAGCAGCATCGAGATCATCGGCATCGAGGGCCCCAACGCCCAGCTGAAGATGCCCTCCGGCGAGCTCCGCCTCGTGAACGCCCGCTGCCGCGCCACGATCGGCATCGTCGGCAACGGCGACCAGGCCAACCGCTCGCTCGGCAAGGCCGGCCGCAACCGCTGGCTCGGNNCAGGGCAAGTCCAAGGGCGGCGGCGGCCGCCAGCAGATCGTCTCCCCGTGGGGCCAGCTCGCCAAGGGCTTCCCGACGCGCCGGCGCACCCGCATCTCCAGCAGCTTCATCATTACCCGCAAAAACGGCCGTCCGCCGCGCGACAAGAAGTAACCCTCCCCGCACCGCACCATGGCACGTTCCATCAAGAAAGGCTTTTTCGTCGATTACCACCTTCTCGAGAAGATCGAGAAGGCCGTTAAGTCCGGCGCGCGCAAACCGATCCAGACCTGGTCGCGCCGCTCGACGATCACCCCCGACTTCATCGGTCACACCTTCAACGTGCACAACGGCAAGGCGTTCGTCGCCGTGCACGTCACGGAGAACATGGTCGGCCACAAGCTCGGCGAGTTCGCGCTCACCCGCATCTTCAAGGCCCACGGCGGAATGACCCGCAAGGAAATCTAAGGAAACCCGCACCATGGAAGTTCAAGCACTCACACGAAACGCCCGCATGTCGCCGAAGAAGGTGCGCGAGGTTGCCCGCACGATCCAGGGCCGCATGGCCAACGACGCGGTAGAGTACCTGACGCTCATCCCGCGCAAGTCGGCGCGCCTGATCGTGAAGACCCTCAAGAGCGCCATCGCGAACGCGGAGAACAACAACAACCTCGCGTCCGACACGCTCACCGTGAAGAGCGCCGTGGTCGAGAACGGCCCCGTCCTCAAGCGTTTCAAGGCCGGCGCCAAGGGCACGGCAATGCCCCGCCGCAAGAAGATGTCGCACATCCGCATCGTCCTCTCCGACGGAAACCCCAACCAAGCTTAATCCATGGGCCAAAAGACAAATCCTATCGGTTTCCGCCTCGCCGTCCGCCGGGACTGGCAGTCCCGCTGGTTCGCCAGCAAGAAGGAATTCCCCAAGCTGCTCCTCGAGGACCAGCTGATCCGCACGACGCTGATGGACAAGCTGAAGCAGGCGTCCGTGCCGCGCATCTTCATCGAGCGCGCGTCCAGCCGCGTGCGCGTCAAGATCTACACCGCCCGCCCCGGCATCGTCATCGGCCGCAAGGGCCAGGAGGTCGAGAACATCAAGGCCCAGCTGATGAAGCTGACGGGCAAGGAGATCCTGCTCGACATCCAGGAGGTCAAGAAGCCGGAGATCGAGGCCCAGCTCGTGGCCGAGAACGTCGCCCTCCAGCTGGAGCGCCG
>PMSP01000214.1 GCA_003168315.1 Opitutaceae bacterium | reverse complement strand
GGTCGGGGGTGAACTGGATGCGCTCGAACTGGACGCCGAGCGCGGCGCCTAGTGACTTGACCAGCAGGGTCTTAGCAAGGCCAGGCATGCCCTCAAGAAGCACGTGGCCGCCCGCCAGGAGCGCCACAAGGAGCCGCTCGACGGCGGCGTCCTGTCCAATGACGGCCTTGCCGATTTCATCGCGGAGTTTCTGGGACCAAGCTGGACCTGAGGGCATAGTATCTCGGGGTTGTTCGGTGGGCGGGAATCTGGATCGTGAAGAGGAAGGTTGGTGGGACCGGACCCCGGCGGCGAGAAAAGTGTTCCCTCAATTCAGGCGACCCGGGCCGGGAGTGCCCCAAGGTCAGGTCTTTTTTGAAACCTCGCGCACCTCGACGTCGATCTTCTCCGGGGTTGCCAGCTCCTTGGCGCCCGCGGCCCCCAATGCCTCAAACTTCCGGGCGCCGGGCACCATGTTCTGCTCGTAGGAACCGACGGCCCTGTTGAAATTCTGGACGGCGCTGGCAAGCCCGGAACCTGCCTTTGCCAGGTGCTCCGAGAACACCGCCATCCGGTCATAGAGGTCCCTGCCGATCTCGCTGACCTCCTTGGCGCTGCGCGAAACCGCCTCCTGTCGCCAGCCATACGCGGCGGCCTTCAGGAGCGCGATCAGCGTCATCGGGGTGGCCAGGAGGACCCGGCGGCTGATCGCCCGGTCCATAATCGAGGGGTCGGACTCGATCGCGGCGCTCAGGAAGGAGTCCCCCGGCAGGAAAAGGACCACGTAGTCGGGCGAGGGCTGGATGCTCGCCCAGTATTCCCGGTTGGCCAGCTTCTCGATGTGCCCGCGAATCGTGGCCGCGTGGTCCCTCAGCTTGGCGAGCCGGAGTTCCGGGTTCATCTCCGCGGCGGCCTCGCGAAACGCCTCGGTCGGGGCCTTCGCGTCCACCGCGATCCGCTGGCCCCCGGGAAGCGACACCACCAGGTCCGGTCGGCTGCTCCCATTTTCCTTCTGGAAAACCTCCTGCTCCGTGAAGTCGCAGTGCTCCATCATCCCCGCCAGCTCGACGACGCGCCGGAGCTGGACCTCCCCCCAGGTGCCCGCGGTGCGCGTCGTGCTGAGCGCGGTGGACAGCTTGGTCGTCTCCGCGTGCATGCGCAGCTGCGCCGAGCTGAGCGACTCGAGCTGGCGCCCGAGGTCGCCGTAGGCGCGCTCGCGGCGCTGCTCGAGCTCGGTGATCTTCCCGTCGACCTTCTCGAGGGACTCGCGGAGCGGCTTCACGAGCGAGTCGATCGCCTGCTGGCGGTTCGTGAGGTCCCCGGCCGACTTGTCGTGGAGGAGCGCGAAGGACTGCTCGGCGAGCTTGAGGAAGTCATCGCGGTTCGAACGAAGGGCGGATGCGGAGAGCTCCGCGAACTCGCCCTTCAGCCGCTCATGCGACGAGCGGAGCTCGGCGACGCGGGCCTCCGCCCCGGCGCGCCCGGCCGCGAGCTCCGCGCCGAGCCTCGCGTTGGCCGCCGCGAGCTCGGCCCGGGCGGCCTTCTCCACGGCCAATTCGGCCGCCAGGCGGGCGCTGTCCGATTCGACGGATCGCAGGCGCTCGGAGAGCGCGGCCCTGCGGCTCCCGAGGATGATCCACGCCAGGCCGGCGCCCGCGGCGAAGAGGGAGATTGAGAGGAGGACGGTCACGCGAGGAGGTTTGACAGTCGAAGGGTCCGTCTGCGAACACACATCATGTTCCAGCCGTGCCCGAAGGGGACTATTCCGGCCTGATGCTTACCGACCCACCCACCGGTCAGGACAGTGCCTCCAAGCCTCGGCGCGTGCTCGTCGTGGACGACGAATATGGCCCCCGCGAGTCCATAGCCTACACCCTGGCGACGTCCTTCTCCGTGGAGACGGCGGATAGGGCCGCGGAGGCTCTCAAGAAGATAAAGGACCAGGACTACCATGTGGTGGTCCTCGACATAAGGATGCCGGAGATGGACGGCATCAAGGCGCTTGAGGAGCTCCGGAAGATAGACCCGCACGTCTCCGTCATCATACTCACGGGCTACGGGATGCTCTCGACGGCGCAGCAGGCGATGGTCGGCGGGGCCAACCAGTACATGCGCAAGCCCCCCGACGTGGCCGAGCTGATAGACGCCGTCCGCCACCAGGCCGAGGCGGCGCAGCTCAGGCGCCACCAGGCGAAAATGGCGAGCGACGCCATCGCGCTGCACGGCGCCCTCAAGAAGGAGATCGAGTCGAACCAGCCCCAGATCTGGCAGGCCAGGGCGTCGGTCGAATTGGTCCATGACCTGAACAACCCCCTCACGGTCGTGATCGGGTACTCGGCGCTCATGGTCGAGGAGGCCCAGAAGCTGGCCGAGCTGGACCCCGAGCTCGGAAGGAGGATGGCCGACTACTCCGTCATCGTGGGCAAGGCGGCCGAGTACTGCCACCACCTTTCCGAGAACTGGCGGACGGCCTCGAAGAAGACGTCCGAGTTCACGCTGGTCGACATCGTGGCCGTCGCCTTCGAGGTGAAGCAGGTGATATTCTTCGGGAGCCCGATCATACAGATCATCGGCTCGGCCGAGGCCTGGATCAAGGCCTCGAAGTACGAGCTCATGCGCGTGTTCCAGAACGTGCTCAAGAATTCCATAGAGGCCGGGGCGACGCGCGTCACCACCGAGTTTTCCTCGAAGGGCGGCAAGGTCCTCGTGACGGTCACCGACAACGGGCCCGGGATGGACGAGGACAGGGTGCACCGGGTCATGCACGGGGGATTCACGAGCAAGGAGAACGGGACGGGCCTCGGCCTGAGCATCTGCAGGCACCTGATCGGCGCCCACGGCGGCGAGTTCTTCATCGAATCGGAACCCGGGGTCGGGACCACGATACGGCTCGTGTTTCCGGGATCGTTCAAGAAATGACCGACCCATCGGGCCGAAACCGGGCATGGGCACCGCCAAATTGACCGAGGAGCTCGAATGCGTCTGGCCCGCCCGATTCGGATCCTGGGCTGAACGCACGCCCGACTCCAGGTCTCTTTGCCGCTCGGTCCGTGAAATACCATGGAGGCTTCGGCCGCCGACGCTCGAGGACGTGAGGCAGGTGATCCGGGAGGCAGCCCGCAACGGGACCCCGCTCTGGCCCGTCAGCCGCGGGTGCAACTGGGGATACGGCTCGCACCTGCCGGCGCGCAGCGGCTCGGTCATCCTCGACCTCGGCGGACTCCGCGCCATCGGCGACCTGGACCGGGCTTCCCTGAGCGTCCGGATCGAGCCCGGCGTGACCCAGGCCGCGCTCTACGGGTTCCTGGGCGCCCATGCGCCCGACCTCGCCTTCAACGTGACCGGGTCCGGCGCCGACACGAGCGTCCTTGGGAACGCGCTCGACCGGGGTATTGGCTACGGCGGGGAGAAGGACCAGGNNCCGACTCGCTTTTCTTCCAGAGCAATCTCGGGGTCGTCGTCGGGGGGCGCCTGCGCCTCAGGGTCCGCCAGGAGGCCGAGGACGCCGTCGTCCTGCAGGGTCCCCTTGAGCCGCTGTTCGCGACCCTCAAGAGCGCCTACGACCAGAACCTCCTTTCCATCCCGACCCACGTCGCCGAGCCGGGGCGCACCCAGCGTCTGGGCCGCGGCCTCCTGCGAAGCCTCTGGCGGCGCGACCCGTCGGCCGAGGAGGTGGACCGCTGCTTTCCGGAGACGAGCTCCT
>PMSP01000208.1 GCA_003168315.1 Opitutaceae bacterium | reverse complement strand
GCAGCGCGCGGGCAGCATGTCGTCGCACGGCTGCTTCGCCAGGTGTGTGGCATTGTAGGCGTCCTGCTCGGGGTGGGGATTGTCCCCCCAGCCGTCGCGGATCACGAGGAGTACGGGCTTGCGCGGTGAGCTCATGCGGATATCAGCTTACTATACCTGAGGTAGGGAGCCTGTCGACTGCAGCAATGCTTAAAACGACGACAAACAACCGGAAATATTCCGCAACCTGACGGACGCGAGATGACACTCATCATCCGCGACCAGCTCGTCAATCCCCCGACATGGTTCTCCTCGTTCCGCGACCTGACTCTCTACTGCCACGTCTTCATGCACGATGACGTCGTCATCGAGTCCGACGACCCGGACCCCTACTATCGGTGGATGCGCTCCCGCGGCGGGATGGACTTCGTGGAGGACTTTGTGCGGCCCGGCGCCGAGGACGGGGTGCACCTTGACCTCGAGCACAACTACCCGCGGACGGTGGTCACCGACCGGATCGCCCCTGAGAACGTGCACAGCCTCATCCGACTGATAACATTCTGTCGAGGCGCGGCTTGACGCGGGGTTGGACGCGCGGGTGGAATCGGCGATGCCCAAACGCGCCGTGCTCATCGTCAACCTGGGTTCCCCGGACTCCACGTCGGTGCCCGATGTGCGGCGCTACCTGCGCGAGTTCCTGGGGGACGAGCGCGTGCTCGACATACCGGCCCCCCTCCGGTGGCTGCTCCTTGAGGGGATCATCCTGCGCACGCGCCCGAGTCGGACCGCCCATGCCTATTCCAAGATCTGGGGAGCGGACGGCTCGCCCCTCGTGGCGACCTCGGAGAGTGTCCGCGGCAAGCTTGCGCAGAAGCTCGGGCCCGGCATGCCGGTCCGGGTCGCGATGAGGTACGGGAACCCCTCGATAGCCTCCGCGGTCGCGTCGCTGGCGGCCGATGGCTGCGATGATGTTCTCCTCTTCCCCCAGTACCCGCACTATGCTATGGCCTCCTGGGAGACCGTGGTCGTCAAGGTTCGCGAGGAGGCCGCAAGGCTCGCGCCGGGGATGCGGGTCAGCTGCGTCCAGCCGTTCTACGGCGACCCGGACTACATCGAGATGCTCCACTCGGTCGCGGCGCCCTTCCTGCAGACCCCGCACGACCACCTGCTGTTCAGCTACCACGGGATCCCGGAGCGCCACCTGCGCAAGGCCGACTCCTCCCGCGCGCATTGCACCCGGTTCGCCGAGTGCTGCACGACGTGTTCGCCCGCCCACGCCACCTGCTACAGGGCGCAGTGCATTCGGACGACGACCGAATTCGCGCGGCGGGCCGGCCTCGACCCCTCGAGGCACTCGATATCCTACCAGTCCCGCCTCGCGGGCGAGCCGTGGCTCCAGCCCTTCACGGACCTCGAGTTTGTCCGCCTGCCGAAGGCGGGCGTGAAACGCCTGCTCGTGATCTGCCCGAGCTTCCTTGCCGACTGCCTTGAGACCCTTGAGGAGATCACCATGGTCGGGCGCGAGACCTTCCTATCCGCTGGTGGGGAGAGCTTTGAAAAAGTGACGTGCCCCAACGACCATCCCTCATTTATCGATTTTCTCGCAAATCGTGTGCATGAATGGCTAAATGGTGCCGCCTTGTGAGCGATCCAAAGAATCCTCCCCCGCTGACGATCCCCAATGCGGGTCTCAAGACCGCAAAGGTTGCCGTCTTGGTGCTCGACGGGAGCGGCAAGGTCGTCTCCGCAAACCAGGAGGCCAAGCTTCTCTGGCAGACCGGGACGGGCGAGCTTGTCGGGGAATTCTTCCCCGGACTCTTCGCGCTCGATATCGTCAGCGACGAGCCCGAGATGCTCGAGGACCAGTGGGACATCATCCTGGCGGCGATACTGGAGAAGCGAGCGATCCTTTCGGTGCAGCCGCGCGAGGGCGGGCCCCGCGCGATGGCGGTCCGCGCGGAGAAGGCGATGGGCACCGCGGGCGGATACATCGTCGTCATCGAGACGCCCCTTGAATCCGGGCCGGTGCCGCCCCCGTCCCCCGACGACCAGTCGGCCGCGCTGCAGCTCTTCGCGGAGAAGGGCCCCGTCGGCTTCTTCGACCTGAACCTGAGGGCGCGCCGCGTCCTCTATTCCCCCGCGTGGAAGCGGATGCTCGGATATGCCGACTCGGAGCTCGCCGACACCTACGAGGCGTGGCTCACCCTCCTCCACCCGGAGGATTCGGCCGCGGCGCCGGACAAGGCGGGCCGAAAGCTCAAGGTCGGCGTGCGGCCCTTCAGCGTCGAGTTCCGGATGAAGCACAAGCACGGCCACTGGGCGTGGATCCAGTGCGTCGGCGTGCAGATGGTGAGCACGTCCGGCGAGCTCGAGCGCGTGATCGGCATCCACATCGACGCCACGG
Source organism: Opitutaceae bacterium (assembly GCA_003168315.1). Lineage (GTDB taxonomy): Bacteria > Verrucomicrobiota > Verrucomicrobiia > Opitutales > Opitutaceae > Palsa-1447. The sequence goes on along the minus strand of PMSP01000208.1, from coordinate 3,398 downwards.
AGCGCAAGGAGTCCGAGGAGGTCGGCATAACGAGCGACGCGCGCCTGAAGGCGCTGGCGGACGAGGGGTCGCTCGCGGCGTTCGAGATTGAATACGACGGAGACACGTCCTGGTTCTCCGAGGCGTGGCTCCGGCTGGTCGGGGGGCTCGCCGCTCCGTCCAACGGCCGCGCCGCCCTCTCCGACGCGCTCCCCCCCGAGGAATGCCCGGGGGGCGCCGAGGCGTGGCTCCTCTCCCAGGCGCCCGGCCAGTCCTCGTTCTCCCGCGTCGTTCGCCTGCGCACGGCCGACGGCCGGCTGGTCCAGGCGATCCTCGGCCTGAACCGGACGCTGACCCGCAAGCGCACCCTGTCGCGCATCGTCGGCTTCGCCTTTCCGCTACCGGACAGCGTGCTGGCCGTGGCTGCGGAGCCGGTCCCCCCCTCGGGAGGCATGTTTGACGCAGCGACCAAGGCCATCTTCGACGAGGTCCTCTCGGCCCTCTCGGAAGGCGTCATCGCCACCGACGCGCGCGGGATCATCCTCTTCGCGAACGCGACCGCCTGCCGGCTCCTGCGCCTGACCTCCGAGGAGATCGCGGGCAAGCCGCTTGACCACGTGTTCTCACTCGTCGACCGGCTCTCCGCAAAGCCGGGCGACAATCCCGCCGACCGGGCGCTCGCGGCGAGCGGGATCCTGCCCCTCGTGGCCGACCAGGCGCTCCTCGTGCACGGCTCGGGGCCCATGCCCGTGGTCTGGACCGCCCGCGCCTCATTCGGGAACGATTCGAAGCCCCGGGGCGTGGTGATCGTGTTCCGGAATCCCGACGAGATGAGCCTGACGCCCGAGGAGCTCATCAAGGCGAACCGGTTCGAGTCACTGAGCCTGCTTGCGGGCGGCATCGCGCACGACTTCAACAACCTGCTGACGACCATCCTCGGCGGCGTCTCCCTGGCCAGGGACAACCATGACGATTCGAGGCTGGCGGACTCGGAGAAGGCGTGCCTCGCGGCCAAGCACCTCACGCGCCAGCTCCTCATGTTCGCGAAGGGCGCCGCGGGCTCCGTGTCCGCGTGCGAGCCGAGGGAGATCCTCGAGGACGCGGTGAAGATCGCCGCGGCGGGGTCCGCGGTCGAGATCACCGTGCAGGTGCAGGACGGGACCGGCGCGGTCAGGGTCGACCGGCCGCAGATCCTGCAGGTGTTCCAGAACCTGATCGTCAACGCCCTGCAGGCGATGCCGCCGGCCCCGCACAAGGGGCGCCTTCACCTTAAGGCCTCGAACGTCCACATCTCCGCCGGGCAGATCGCCACCCTGTCGGCCGGCGACTATGTCGAGTTCGAGGTGCGCGACAACGCGAGCGGGATAAAGCCCGAGCACCTGGAGAAGATCTGGGACCCGTTCTTCACGACGAAGAAGCACGGGACCGGCCTCGGCCTGGCGACCGTGCTCACGATCGTGCGCAAGGTGGGCGGAGAGATCGGCCTCCAGTCGACGCTCGGGGAAGGGACAGTCTTCAGCGTGTTCCTGCCGCTCGCCGATCGTCCGGCGGACGTCCAGGCGCGTCCCGCCCCGTCGCTGCGGTTCGGCACGGGCCGCGTGCTCTTCATGGACGATGACGAGCATATCTGCAGCCTCACCTCCGCGATGCTGCAGAGCCTGGACTACAAGTTCGACATCGCGAGGAACGGCGAGGAGGCGATCGCGCTCTACAAGCGATACCTGGACGTGGGGCGCCCCTACGACGCCGTGATCATGGACCTGACGGTCGTCGGCGGCCTCGGCGGCGAGGAGACCTTCGGGCTGCTGCGCGAGATGGACCCCGAGGTGCGCGCAATCGTCTCCAGCGGCTATGACAACGAGGATATCGCCCGCCAGTTCCTCGACCTCGGGTTCTGCGGGTACCTGACGAAGCCGTACCGCGCGACCGAGCTCGGGAAGGTGCTTAAGACCGTCCTCGGCTGAGGGGGGCCGGCCCTCAGGGCTGCCAGGAGAACGCGTGGCACAGGGCGACGCCGGCCGCGTCCGACTCGTCAATCCCGATCGCCCCGGGGGCGCCGAGGAGCGAGCTCACGGTGCGCGCCAGCTGCTCCTTGCTCGCCCGGCCGTTTCCGGCGACCGACTGCTTCACCCGCAGCGGCGCGTACTCGAAGACGGGGAGCCCCTGGAGGGCCGCGGCGGCGATGGCCGCCCCGCGCGCGGCGCCGAGGATCTGCGCCGTCTGGAAATTCTGGACGTAGATCGTCTGCTCAAGGGCGACATGGCGGATGCCCGAGGCCGCGGTGATGTACTCGCCCACCGCCCTGTGGATCTCGCCGAGCGCATATGCCATCGTCCGCTTCGCAGGGATCCGGACGGTCGTGCACCGAAGGAGGACGGGGGTTCGACCCAGCCTGAACTCGACCAGGGCGAGGCCCGTGCCGCGCAGGGACGGGTCGATTCCGAGAACGAGGCCGACGAACGCCTTCTTCAGCCGGAGCTCATGCGGGTGCCCGCGCGAGCCCGGAGCCGAGGGCGCGGGGACGGGCCTCCCCGCGAGCTTGGCCGCCCACATCTGCCTTGAGGTCATCCGTGCCATCGTGGTTCAGCGCGCATCGTCGCCTCAGATGAACATCCTCGCCCCCGCGACGAGCGTCAGCGCCAGGGCGATGTTCTCGAAGACGCGCTGGTTGATCCTGCCGAGAAGCCATCTCCCCAGGAGGGTTCCCGCGATGACCGCCGGGGCGAGCTCGAGGTTGAGCACCAGGCTAGCCGGCGTGATCAGGCCGAGCGCGATCATGAAGGGCGACTTGAACAGGTTGAGCATGAGGAAAAACACGGCCCCGGTGCCCATGTATTCCATCTTGGGGAGCCGCATCGCGAGCAGATAAATGACCATGAGGGGCCCGGCCGCGTTGGAGACGATGGTCGTGAAGCCGGCCAGCATGCCGATGAGGGGGGCGAACCAGGCCGAGCGCTCCTCCTGCGGGACCCCCTGGCGCATCCGCCGCCAAAGGTGGAGGAAGGTGAGCCCGATCACGATCACCCCGATGGCGATCCGGGTCTCGCGCTCGTCCATCCTCCCGACCGCGAATGAGCCCGCGACCACGCCGGCGGCGGCCCAGGGGAACAGCCGCCAGACGTGCCCCCAGTGCGCGTGCTTGCGGTAGGAGAGGACGGCGACGATGTCTCCCACGATGAGGAGCGGGAGGACGACACCGGTCGAGCGCTTCGCCGGCATGATCGCGGCGAAAATCGAGACGAAGAGGAGGCTCAGCCCGGTGATGCCCGTCTTCGCTATGCCGACGAGGAGGGACGCAAGGACCGCGAGAAACCACTCCCAGGCGTTGAAATTCAATCGGCAGCCCCCATCCGGCCAGCCTCGGCGGAGAAGACGCCGTCGGCAACCGTGAACACCTGCCAGTCGCCAAGCGCGGCGGG
>PMSP01000376.1 GCA_003168315.1 Opitutaceae bacterium | reverse complement strand
CCCCTCGATTGGACCGCCCGCCACAACCTGTCGCTCGCCCTCGCGCAGGAGGACCGCTGGGGCGAGGCGGCCGCGCAGGCCTCCGCGGCCTACGTGCAGCACCCCCGCGACCCGGCGACCCGCCGCGAGGTCGTTCTGACCTGCGACAAGGCGGGCTTCGTCCCCGAGCCCCTCGACACCCTGATCCAGCCGGGGCCGGTCCAGGACCTGGCCCGGCTCGGGTCCCCGGGCGCCTGGCAGCGGACGGGAATCGCGGCAGCGTTCCTCTTCGCCGCGGCCCTCGGCCTACTCCTCTCGGTCCCGTACGGGCGCGCCGGGCGCAGGTGGCCAGTCCCCGTCGCCCTGACCGCGATCGCGGTCGCCGCCCTCGCGGGGGCCGCGGCCCTTGTCGCCGGCCGCGCCTACGGGATCATGGCCGACACCCGCGCTGTCATCGTCTGGCGCGCCGGCATCCTTCGCTCGATACCCACCGAGGCGGACGTGTCCCAGAAGACGACGACGCTTGCGGCCGGCAGCACGGCGCTGGCGGACAAGGAGTACCTGAGGTGGATCCGCCTCTCCTTCCCGAACGGACAGACAGGCTGGGTGCCCCGGAGCGAGGTCACTTACCTCTGGCGATCGCCGCCGCAGTAGTTACGGGCGGCGCGCTGTCTTTCGGACCATCCTCGCCATGGACTCCTCCGGGTTCAGGCGCCCGACCTCGCCAAGCTCGACCCACGCGAGCGCCCGCGACTCGCCGGACACCTTCAGCGGCTCGGCGGGATCGGCCTCGATCATGAACCTGAGGTCGTGGTGCCAGTGCGCGGGCTCGGATCCCCTGGCCGGTATCAGGTGCCGGTCGACGTCGAAGAGGCCCGCGGCCCGGACGGTGAGACGGGAGAGCCTGCTCTCCTCGCGCGCCTCCCTCAGCGCGACCGAAAGCAGGTCGCGATCCCCGTCCGCGTGGCCGCCCAGCTGCAGCCACTTGCCGAGCTTGCGGTGGTGGGTAAGGAGCGTCCTCTCGCGGTCGGCGCTCACGATCCAGGCGGACCCCGTCAGGTGGCCCTGCAGGCACGTGCGCAGCAGGCAGTCGGGATGGGTCCCGATGAACGCGATCGTTTCCTCGACGGAAAAAGCCTCCTCCGGCGAAAGCCGGAGCTCCGCATGGGCCAGAAGGAGCTCCAGGGCACCCGCGCGGGGCATCGGCTCAGCGGTTCTCCTTCCAGATGGCGTCCGCCTCGAACGCTCCCGGCTCCCTGAGGAGCGGCCAGATCGCATCCACCGAGTCCGCTACGCCGAAGAGGGACTGGAGGCCCGCCGACTTGAACCGCTCGCGGGTCATGCGCTCAAAGAACCGCAGGAGGTCGTCATAGTAGCCGTCCTGGTTGAAGATCACGACCGGCTTGTCGATCCGGTTGATGTAGCGCAGCGTCATGATCTCCGTCAGTTCCTCCAGTGTGCCGATCCCGCCCGGGAGCGCGAGGAAGGCGGCGGCTCGCTCCTCCATGATGCGCTTGCGCTCGCGCATCGACCCGACCGTGATGAGCTCGTCGGACTCGTGATAGGCGAGCTCTCGCTCCTTCATGAAGTCCGGGATCACCCCGACCACGTGGCCGCCGCAATCCTTCACCGACTGGGCGATGGAGCCCATCATGCCGACGTTGCCGCCTCCGTAGACGAGGCCCCAGCCGTGGGAGACCATCGCGCGCCCGACGGACTCGGCCGCCGAATAGTACCGGGACTCGAGGTTGCGGGACGAGCCGCAGTAGACGCAGAGGAGCTTTGCCATGACTTCGGGGGATGCCACGATGGGGCTCCCGCCAAGGAAATGAACCAAAATTCTTGAAGGCCGATTCCCCCTACCGCGGGCGCCTGGCGCCCTCCCCGACGGGCTACCTCCACCTCGGCCACGCGCGGACATTCTGGACGGCGCAGTGCCGGGCAAGGGCGGCCGGCGGCGCGCTCGTCCTCCGGAGCGAGGACCTGGACGCGGCGCGCTTCAGCCTGGATTTCGCCGACGCCATGCTGGAGGACCTGCGCTGGGCCGGGTTCACGTGGGACGAGGGCCCCGACGTCGGCGGCCCCTGCGCGCCCTACCGGCAGAGCGAGAGGCTCCCCCTGTACCGGGCCGCGCTCGGGCGCCTCCACGAAGCGGGCCTCATCTATCCCTGCTCCAGGTCGCGCCGGGACGTGATCGAGGCCGCGGGGGCGCCGCACGAGGGCGCCGGCGACGACGAGCCGCTCTACCCCGCCGCCTTCAGGCCGGACCCCGCGAGGCCCCTTCCCGCGCTCGGCGCCCGGACGGGTGCCAACTGGCGCCTGCGCGTCCCCGACGGGGAGGTGCTCGGGTTCGTCGACGGGCGCCTGGGACCCCAGAGCGCCGTCGCTGGCCGCGACTTCGGGGACTTCCCCGTCTGGCGCAAGGACGACTGCCCGACCTACCAGCTCGCATGCGCCGTCGACGACGCCGAGATGGGGATGACGGAGGTCGTCCGGGGCGAGGACCTTGTGCGCTCCACCTTCCGCCAGCTCCTCATCTACAGGGCGCTCGGCCGCAGTCCCCCCGCGTTCTACCACTGCCCGCTCATGCTGGACGCGGGCGGCGTCAGGCTGGCGAAGCGCCACGACGCCTTGAGCCTGCGGGCGATCCGCGCGCGGGGGGATTCGCCGGAGTCGGTCCGCCTGGGCTGGGATCCCGCCGGCTAGGGGAGCCTGCGGGAGGGCCCCCGGGCGCAAACGCCTCCTTGCCACGGGCTCCCGCCATTTGCTATGCCGGGGGCCGCGCTCCATGATGAGCGCAACCCCATGAAAAGACTGATATCCCTCCTCGCACTGTTCGCCGTCACCGCTCTCGCACGGGCCGAGACGCTCGACCTGGGCACTCACGGCAGCCTCAGCTTCGCGGTCCCCAAGGGCTGGACCTATTCGGTCCAGAAGGAGGAGGACAACGGCTACGCCGTCACGATCTCGCCGCCCGCCGGCGTGAACGCGAAGCTGCTCATGAACGTCACCTTCGTGCCCGAGCCGAGGCCGATCACCAAGGAGGAGGTGAATGAGAAGGTCCTCTCGATCTGCGAGCAGTTCGTCGACGCCTCGGTGGAGAAGAGGTCGGTGCTGCGCGACTTCGCCGTCCCGGCCCCCGCGTTCGGATCCTACTGCGTCTTCACCGACGCGTCGCTCGTCGGCCAGCCCGCCAAGGCCGACGAGTTCAAGGTGATCGGGGTCGGCATCCTTCGCTTCAGCGATGACGTGATGGCGGCCGTGAGCCTCGCCTCCGACGACGAGAAGGGCGCCGACTTTGCCGCGATGCTCGGGTCGGCGACGAGCGCCGTCCTCACTCCCAGGAAATAGGCCGGGCCCAGGCGCCGAGAACCGTGAGCCCAAGCCCCGCGCCGATAAAGGTGGGAGTCGTCCTCTTCGCGGGGTTCAACGTCCTGGACGTCTTTGGGCCGCTTGAAATGCTCAGCTGGGTGCCGGGCGGCGCGGAGATCCGCATGCTGGCCGAGGAGCCTGGAA
>PMSP01000282.1 GCA_003168315.1 Opitutaceae bacterium | reverse complement strand
CAGAAGCTGATCGTCGCCGGCTGCATGTCCCAGCGCTTCTCCAAGGATCTCCCGGGCTCGATGCCCGAGGTCGACGCGTTCATCGGCCTCGACCAGATCACCCAGGTGGCCCCGATCATCGAGGAGATATTTGCGAGGGAGCGCGGCTCCAAGGCGCCGCCCGCCAGCTTCGTCACGCCGCGCTCGACCTACATCCCGGACTACGACACCCCCAGGTTCAGGCTGACGCCCGCCCACTTCGCCTACATCAAGATCGCGGAAGGCTGCGACCATCCCTGCACCTTCTGCATCATCCCCCAGATCCGCGGGCGGCACCGCAGCAGGACCGTGGCCAGCGTGGCCGCCGAGGTCCGCCAGCTGGTCGCCGAGGGCGTCAGGGAGATAAACCTCATCTCGCAGGACACGACCTTCTTCGGGATGGACACGTGGGAGGAGCGGCCGAGCCCCCGCACCCCCGTCGATTCCTCGAGAGGCACCGCCCTCACCTCCCTCCTTCGCGAGCTGAACGCGATCGAGGGGGACTTCTGGATCCGAATACTCTACACGCACCCTGCCCACTGGAGCGACGAGCTGATCCGGACGATCGCCGAGTGTCCCAAGGTCGCGCGCTATGTCGACATACCGCTCCAGCACATCAGCGACCGGATGCTCTCGGCGATGCAGAGGGAGACCGGCGGCGCCTACATTCGCGACCTGGTCAAAAGGATTCGCGCCGGGATCCCCGGGATAGCCCTGCGGACCACCTTCATCGTCGGATTCCCCGGGGAGACGGATGCGGACGTCGACGAGCTGTGCGAGTTCATACGCGAGGCGAGGTTCGAGCGGCTGGGCGTCTTCCGCTACTCCCAGGAGGAGGGAACCCGCGCCGGTAAAATGGACGGCCAGGTCCCCGCCAAGGAGAAGGAGCGCCGCTGGCACCGCCTGATGGCCCTCCAGAAGGAGGTCGCGGCGACGGTGAGCGCGGGGAGCGTCGGAAAGACCATCAGGGTCCTCGTGGACGAGGCGGGCGTCGCTCGCGGCGAAGCGGATGCGCCGGACATAGACGGCCGCGTCTACGTCCCGAGGGAGCTTCCGGTCGGCGGCTTTGCGACCGTGACGATCAACGGCCACCACGACTACGACCTTCTGGCGCTTCCCGCCGGGGAATCCCCGGCCGAGTACAAGGTCGCGAAGCAGGCGCAGTAGCGCCCGGCCTCAGGCCCGGGCGGCGGCGGCGTACCTCCCGATGATCCCGTCGAAGGATCCGTTGGTGAAGAAAACGACCACACGCTGGGCGCCCCTGACGGGAAGCGTGTCCGCGGCAAGCGCGTCATGAAGCTCTGAGTTGGACGGGAACTGCCGGGCGTGGATCCCCTGGGCCTCGAGGTTTTCGGCGACGGCCTCCGAATCGAATCGATCCTCCTCGCGAAGCGCCGCGGCGCGGCTGACGGGGCCAAGGTAGACTTCGTCGGCATGGGACAGCGCGCGTTCAAACCCGGCCTGGAGCGTCCGGATCCTCGCCGTGTTGCTGCGGGGCTCGAAGACGGCCGTGAGGACGGAGCCCGGGAACCTGGCCCGGAACGTCCGGAGCGTTTCCGCGATCGCCGTCGGGTGGTGGCCAAAGTCCTCGATCACGGTAATCAGCGGCCCCGCGAACAGCACCTCCTGGCGGCGCCTGACCCCGCGGAATCTCGCGAGCGCCTCGAGCGAAAGGGAGGTCGGCTTGTCCCGCGACCGCGCCAGGCCCGCGGCGGTTGCGGCCATGGCCGCATTGCGGGCATTGTAGATGCCCGGCAGCGACCACTGCACTTTTGCCCAGGGGGAACCGCGCCACGTCAGGACAAAACTGGAGCCAGATGCTGATTCCGAGAAATCCACGATGCGGGTGTCGTTGCCCTCGTCCGTGCCGACCCGGACAACGGTAGTCCATGGCATCGCTCCCAGCGCGCGCAGGTTGGTGTCGTCGCCGTTCACGACCGCGAAGCCGTTGCGGGGTATGATACGCGAGAAGTGGATGAACGTCCTCTGGACGTCGGCCAGGTCGCGAAATATGTCCGCGTGGTCGAACTCAAGGTTGTTGAAGACCGCGACGTGGGGCGAGTAGTGGATGAACTTGCTGCGCTTGTCGAAGAACGCGCTGTCGTATTCGTCGCCCTCGATGACGAAAGGTTCGGCGGGAGACCCCAGGTGACTCCCCGTCGGCGGATCCTGGGGCACGCCCCCGATCAGGAAGCCGGGATCCCCCCAGTTCTCCCGCAGGAGGAAGGCGGTCATCGCCGACGTCGTGGTCTTCCCGTGAGTGCCCGCGATGACGATGTTCTTCCTGCGCGACAGGACAAGGTCGTGCAGCATGGCCGGAAGCGAGGTGAAGGGGCATGCCTGGGTGTCGAGCAGCCACTCGATCTCGGGATTGCCCCTCATCATCGCGTTGCCAATCACGACCATGTCGGGCTTGAGCGCCGCCAGGCGCACTGGATCGTACCCCTCGCTTACCGAGATCCCCGCCTCGGAGAGCACGCTGCTCATCGGCGGGTAGGCGCTCGTGTCGGCTCCGGTCACCTCGTGCCCGGCAGCCCGCGCGAGGAGGGCCGCGTTGCCCATCGCCGACCCGCAGACTCCCATGAAGTAGATTTTCATCCTAATCTCATCGATTGTCTCCGGGGACAATGCATGAAAACACCGCCCACAGGAAGCGGCATTTGGGGCCGCCGCCGCGCCGATCACTGCACGGTGAGGTTGACGTCGGAATACAGGAAGAAGCGCTGGACCTCGTAGGCGGCCGCGGCGGTGGGCCCGCGGCGAACGACGACCAGCCGACCGGAAAGTATGCCCGTCGTGAATCCCGCCAGCGAGCTGCTGATGGTCGTCCCCGAGTTGGGAGCCGCCGTGATGGCGTCGACCGCGGGACCGATGTCCACCCAGGCTGTGTCGGTCTGGCTGTTGTTCGCAAGGGTGAGGGTAAACTTCGGCTGCACGATCCGCTCGACGAGCAGCCTCGAGGCGTTCGTGCGATTGTTGGCGGACGCCGTGTTCCAAAGCGAGTACTGGGCGGGCGTCAGCAGGGAGCTCCAGAGCGCCGGCGCCAGCACCTGTGTCGACTCCCAGCTCTGGTCCCACATGGAGTCAAAGGTCTGGGTGGCGTCGGCCGCGGGGAAAGCGAGACCCCTGTACGGGGGCACCATGAGCGATACGAGAAGGTACCGCTGCTGGCCGGCCTCGCCGGTTGGGCCGGCGACGAGGCATCGCTGGACCTGGTAGGGGTTGAAGGCTATCGCCGTGTACTGATTCTGCGTGAGTGCGGAATAGCTCGCGCCGACGACATAGGTGCTGACGCCGCGCTTCTGGGCGAGCTTGGTCACCCATCCGGCGGGATCCACCAGGACGGACGGGCTGAAGATCCTCGATGAGACCCCCGTCCCCTGATCAAAGGTCGTGAAGACTGTTCCCGAGGGCAGCCCGCAACCGGCGAGTGACGCCTCGTTCAGGTTGCTGAAGTCGGTGGCGTCGTAGGTGCCCTCGAAGTCCTTCCTGAGCGACCTCAGCGTCTCCGCCTCCGACCGCATCTGCGCGTCATCCAGCTTGTTCGCGAGGACGGGGGCCAGGATGCCCGCCAGTATCCCCACGATCGCGACCGCGATGAGAAGCATGAGGAGAAACTCCCCCCGTGATGGGCTTCTCTCAATGGATCTCATTCACGACCTCCACGACCGGGAGCACCACGGCGAGCGCGATACCGAACACCCATGCCAGCACGACCAGGAGCATGATGGGCTCTATCAGGCGCAGGGCGACGGCGACGCGGTGCCTGGCCTCGGACGAATAGTAGTCGGCGAGGCGCCCGAACACCTGTGCGAGCGAACCCTCCCCGCTCTTCACGGCAAGGACGACCTCAGGCGCGAAGACGCCCGCGCGCTCAAACCCCGACCCGACGGTCTCGTTCTCCCGCACCATCGCCACCACCCTCCCGATGCCGCAGGCATAGACGTCGTTTCCAGCCACGGCCGAGCAGGCCTCGAGGGCCTCGACCACTCGGATTCCCGATTCGCTGAGCGCCCTGTAGGTGACGCAGATCCGCGCCATCGACAGGGCCTCCAGAGCCCTGCGGATGACTGGGACGCGCAGGAGCACCCGGTCCATGCGCGGCCGGAAGCGGGGGCGAAACGCGACCCAGCCGGCGGCAAACGGGGAAATGAGGCCAAGTGCCGCTAGGACGGGATGAGCGATGACAAAGTCGCTCAGTCCGAAGAAGAATCCTGTGAGGTGGTTCATCCTGGTCACCCCGATGTCGCGCAGCATCTTTGAGAACCTTGGGAGGGTGAAGACGCAGAGGACCGTGCACGCCGCGAGCCCGGTGGTGCAGACAAGCGCGGGGTATGCCATCCCGCGCATTGACTCACGCCGTATGTCCTGCATCTGCGCCACGTAGTCGCGGACGTGCCTCACGCCGTCCGCAAGGCGCCCAGCCTCCTCGTGGGCCGTGACAACCCCCACCATTGAGGGGTTGAAGACCCTTGGAAAATGGCGGATGGCGGAGCCGAAGCTTCCCGTCTCCTCTATCCTCCTGACGGCCTCGGTCCACAGGGAGCGCGCGCTGCCAGCAGGCGCGCAGTCGGCCAGGGTCCTGAGGGCCGTGTTTATCCGAACTCCGCTGACCAGCATGAGCTCGAGGGAATCCAGCGCAGCCAGAAGCATGGGGCCGGAAATCGTCGTTCGGGCGAGGGAACCCTTCCCCGCCGCGACGCGGCGAATATCGACGACATACCCCTTTCGCTGGGTCCCGATCTGCTCGGAAAGGCTCGCCAGGTCCACCGCGTCCAGCGTGAGCGAGCGCATCCGGCCGCACCTTCCCACATATCTAGCTCGAAATCGCGGCATGACGGTTCAGCCCTCGACGGTCGCTATGCTTGTGCGCCTGCCAAAGGGCAGAACGAAGAACGAGCCGTTTCTCTCGAGGACCACTCCCACGGCGGAGATGCCCGAGACGGCAAAGCCGCCAAGCGTGCTCCCGCGCTTTACAAGGCGGCCGTTTAGGATCGCGACGGGGCCGCCCTCTCCCCCGACGACGAACCCGCCGCATAGGAAGACGCTGTCCTCGGAGGAGGACTTGGCATGGGTGCGCACTTCCCAGGGATTCCCGAGAGAGGAGCTTTCCCGGCTTGAGCCGGACCTCGGCACAACCGCAATAATCTTTCCGGAGGCGTCCGGCCAATAAGAGCCTTCCGGGATTGGGGGCGCCGCGCTCCCTTCCCGCCCACCCTGTCCGCCGAGCGCGGTTGATGGTGCCGGCACAGGGACTGCGATGACATGTCGTCCGGCTGGGGCGACGGAAGGCGCCGGAGGGGCTCCCACAAGGCTCACGTCCTCCTCGGTCGGCGCGTAGTGCGTCTCAAGGATGCCGATGGTTCGAGCTTCGCGGGAGGCCGGCACATATGCCCAAGGCTCGTCCGCGAGTGCGACGCCAACGGCGGTGAAGGCGATGAGGGAAATCCCGATTTTCATGGCCAGATCGCCAGAAAGCGGACTTCAACACCGCCGCCCGGCCCCCCGGTGGTGCGCGCCGCCATGCAGACTGCGGCCCGCGCATAGGTCCTTTCCCCAGGATTCGCGTTGCCGGCGATCGGCGACGCACCGACCAAGGAGACGGCCCTATCAACGGCGTCGGCATCGATCTCGATTCCCCGCGCCCTCATCCCGCCGATGACGTCCCTGAATTCCCCGAGCATGGTTTCCTCGTCGCGGGAGAGGACATCGACCGCACCATCCCCTACGCCGGGTGTGCACTCCCTTATGGAGTTCACTTTGCCGTCTCCTCAACGGCCTTCCGGGCCTGTTCAACCGCCATTGCCAGTGCGTCGAGTGCGGCGCGCTGGCGAACGAGCCGGCTTGCGAGCCGGGCCGATTCCCTCTCCTTGAGCGCTATGTCATTCAGGAGATCCTCCCGCTTCCTGACGAGGTCCGCCGCGCCCTTTTGGGCTGCGGCCCCGCTCTGGGCGGACCTGAGCGTCCGCTTGAGCTCCTCGGCCCGTTCGACGTCGTTCGTGAAGACCTGCTGGAACACCGGATTGCCGTAGAGCTGGGCGATCTCCTCCACGGCAGCCTGCATTTTACCGAGCATCTCGTCGTACCTCCTGTCGGCGCGCGAGCCGGAGTCGCGCTCGGCGGGACCGGCAGTCGCCGAGGCGGCCTCCGGTGTCGGGGCCGCCGGCTCCGCGCCGGCGCAGCAGGTCAGCGCGATTGCCCATGCGGCCGTCAGAAAGCTTCTCGATGTTTTCATGGTGATGTTGGGGGATTGACCGTAACCTGGCGGGTGCGGACCGACACGAGCACACGGGCGACATCCAGCGTGCGCTGCTCGCGTCCGCCGCTGGTCTTCATCTCAAACTCGGCTATCCCGATGCCGGGAATCGACTCCAAGTCCCCCACGGCCTTGACGACCTCGGGCCAGTCGGCGACCGAGGCGGAGAGAAGCGTCATCGTGGCAACGCGCTGCTTGTACCCATTCTTCCTGTCGTCGGCCCCGGCTTCGACCCTCCATCTGCCGGCGGCCCGGGTCGTCAGCTTCTCCCAGGTGCTGTCGTCCCCAAGGCTGCCGCGGAGGGCCTGCGCGCGCAGGCGCAGGGCCTCTAGGTCTTCGTTCTCGTAAGGGGATTTCGCGGCAATCTGGGCGGAAAGGCCACCTTCGCGGGCCGCGGCCATGCTGCGATTGCGCGCCACCACCAAGGAAACCTCGTGGCGCAGGGATCCCATGGCGAATGCGGCGACCGCCGAAGCCGCGCAGAGGGCGGCAAGAGTCTTGGAATAGCACAAGCCGCGCTTCATGGCCGTGACCCCCCGTATCTTCCGTTGACGACCAGCCTACCCGACGAGGCAT
>PMSP01000408.1 GCA_003168315.1 Opitutaceae bacterium | reverse complement strand
AGCTGCGCCAGGTGAAGCCAGGCCAGGAGGTCGAGTGCACGTTCTGCGGGTTCGTCGGTCGCGTCGCGACCGGCGTCCGCTGCGATGACAAGGCGGGTGTCGCCGCGCTCAAGGCGCAGGTGGACCGCGTTCTGAGCCCGAGTGGGCGGACTTTTGCGGAGCAGAAGCACCTGGTGGACCTCGAGATGGCCCGGATTTTCCCCCAGAAGCAGGACCCAGCCTGGGGATTTCCCTGAGGGCCTGAGCGCCGCCCGCAGGAAAAGGGCTGGCTTTTTCAGCGGGTGATTCGTTCATTTCCGGTGTGAATCACGCCTCCGGCCGACGATTCCCCGCACTGGGCGCAGGGGTCCTCTGCGCCTGCTCCCTCGCGTGCGCCAATGTCGCCCGCGGGCAGGGCCTGTCGGTCGACGACCAGGCCTTGGTCTACGCCCAGGCCGCGGGGGCCGCCCAGCAGATTTCCCCGGATTCGGTGATCGCCATCGTGGACCGCGACGGGCGCGAGCTCCTCGTTCGCGCGGCCGACGGGACCCAGAACTTCACCGAGTCGCAGGAGGCCGTGGCGGTATCGAAGGCGGGCACGGCCGTCTTCCTGAGCAGCGGCGGGGAGGCTCTGACGTCGAGGACCGCGGGCTTCATCATCCAGCAGCACTACCCGCCCGGGATCGAGAACACCCCACCAGGCCCGCTGGTCGGAGTCGGATTCTCGTCCATGGCGTTCTCGGACGTGAACAACTTCCGGCGACTGGACGGCAGCCGGATCCCGGGAACGCGCCTCTACGGGTCGGCGGGCGGCGTCCCGATCTACAAGGACGGGGTCCTCGTCGCGGGAATCGGCGTGACCGGCGCCGGGCCCGAGGTTGAGGACGGGAGCATCGACGGACCGGATACCAATGAGATCGTTGCCCTCACCGGGCAGGCGGGGTATGAGCCGCCGTCGGCCATCCTCAGCTCGAACATATTCGTCGGCGGGATACGGCTGCCCTACGTCGAGAGCTCCGCGGCGACGGACGCCGTGCCCCTGGCCCCGGACACCTCGGGCCTGGTCGCCCTCCAGCCGAAGGCGTGGCCCACCGCCGTCCTGGGCGGCGTCCTAGGGCAGGTCCGGGCGCCGATCATCGGCGACCCGGCATCGGGGAAAATCTCCGGCCAGGCGCGCCTGAGCGAGGTTGAGGTGACGCAGATCCTGGCCAACGCCGCCGCCCGCGCGCTCGTCACGCGCGCGGGGATCCGCCTCCCGGTGGGGCAGATGGCCGAAGTGTTCATATCGGTCGTCAACAACCCCGATGCGCCCGGGCAGCCCCCGGTGGTCCTGGGGACCTTCCGGACGCCCGACGCCACGATCTTCTCCTGGGACGTCTCGGTGCAGAAGGCGAGGACCGCGCTTTTCTTCTCGGACGCGTCGCGGGCATTCTCCGCCCGCACGGTCGGCTTCCTCGCCCAGAGCATGTACCCGCCGGGGATCGACAACGAGCCGCCCGGCCCGTTCAACGGCCTGCAGGAACGCTACTCGGCGCCCATCATTGCAGGGACGGGCACGGTCGACCCCAACCTTCCAAACGGCATCACCATCTTCCCCGGCGGGTTCCCGCTCTACCGGAACGGAGTCCTGATTGGAGCCATCGGGGTTTCCGGGGACGGCATTGACCAGGACGACCTGATCTCGGCGTCGGGCACTCCGGGATTCCAGCCGAGCACCTCGATCAGGGCGGACAGCTTCACCTACCTGGGCGCGAGGCTGCCCTACGCCGATTTCCCCCGCGATCCGGAATTGAACCCTCCCGCGCCCGCCGTCACCGCGCCGACGGGCCATTGACCGGGCCGAGGGCGGCTGCGAAGCCGCCCAGCTCGCGCGCGAACTGCGCCGGGTCAAAGTCCGGCTGCGACTGCGCAAGCTTGAAAAGCCGGTCGAGGCTGGCCGAAACCCCGGGCGAATGACCGGCAGCCGGGACGGCGTCCAGCAGGCGGTCGAGTGCGAGGACGAGACGCTCGGCGCGGCCTGCCTGGTCGATCGGGGCGACGCCGGGGGCCGTGAAGTCGCCCCCGGTGGCCGCGAGCCTGTGCAGCACCTCCGAGGCGTACCGCGGCTGCCAGGCCTGGGCCGCGCGCTTCGCCAGCATGTCGGCGTGCTCGACCGCCGAGGCAAGCGACTGCGGCGACATGGCTTGCAGATCCGAACCTGGCAGGCTGAAGTCGAGTCCGCTCCGTGAAAGGAGCCAGGAAAGGCCCTGCCAGACCGGGGCTGAGCGAGCCGGGTCCGCGTTGCCGTTGAGGAGCGCCCAGCTCACCTCGCGAAGGGCCACCGCCTGGCCCACGAACCATGCCTGTGCCCCGACGTCCGCGGGATGCTCGCTCCAGTGCCTGGGTTCGTCCTGGGTTTGACCATCCATCTCGAAGATGAGGGCGGGATGGTGCCCCACCCGGACGATCTCGGGGTCCACGTTCTGGTGGCAAGCAACGCAGGTGTTTGCCCGCGTGTAGAGGTCCACCTCGTCCCTCATCCCGGCGGCCACGCGGTCGGCGTGGGTCCAGTCCGGGCGCGTGTGGCCGCGCAGCCAGCCGTCGGGCGGGTTGTGGCAGCTCGAGCAGGATACCCCCTCCGTCGGCTCGACGCCCGCGCCCAGGGCCTCCGGCGGCACGTTCTCCAGTGGCGCATGGCAAACCACGCAGCGGGGGCTGGCGGCGGGGTTGGCGATCGCCAGCGCCTCGGCCATTCGGGCCGAGCGGGCGGTCGTCAGGGTCGCGAACGACCGGGAGTGCACGTCCCTCTGGGACCAGATCACGTACTGGTTGCTGAGCTCCCCCGCGCCCCCGTGGCAGCCGCTGGCCGAGCATGAGTTGGAGCCCAGGGTCTCCATCCCGGAGGCCGGGGCCGCCGCGGCTGCGGGCACGAGCAAGAGGAGAAGGCTCAAGTTTATCGCGCGACTCATATAATAGGTTTGGCCCGGTCGGTGAATCTGTTCTACCAATGGGTTGTTCAGGGCCTAGATTCCAGCGTCAAATGTCGGTGCCAGGGCACGTGCGAGCACAAACCATCTTCCATTAAATGCTGGAGAAGGCAGTAAAACTGTTCACCCAGCATCCCGCGACGGCCGCGGGCTTCCTCATTGTCGCCGGCCTCGCGATCGAGGTCTGCCTGCTCGTCGCCCTCGGTGTCGGCCGCGTCCTCTCCGACCGGAAGCGGGCGGCGCTCGAGTGCCGCCGCCTCGAGCTTGAGATTGAGAAGGCCCGCCAGCAGATAAAGACGGTCAAAGAGGCCAGCGCGGCCTGGAACGGGACCCGGAAGTTCTCCGTGGCGCAGAAGGTCATGGAGTGCGCGGACACGTTCTCCTTCTACCTGAAGCCCCACGACGGGAAGCCGCTGCCGTCGTTCAAGCCCGGACAATACCTCACGTTCCAGCTCAACGTCCCCGGCCTCGGCAAGCCGCTCGTTCGCTGCTACTCTCTCTCGGACTGCGCGAGGACCTCCCACTACCGAGTGACGATCAAGCGGTGCCCGCCGCCCGAGGCGGGCGGCCATCCCCCCGGGGTGGGCTCGTCCTTCTTCTGCGACCAGGTGAAGGTCGGCGACATCCTGGACGTGAAGGCGCCCAACGGGCACTTCCACCTCGACCTCGAGCAGGAGCGCCCGGTCGTCCTCATCTCGGGCGGCGTCGGCGTGACGCCGATGGTTGCCATGGCGAACGCCCTCACCGAGGCGCGGGCGAACCGGGAGATCTGGTTCTTCCACGGGGCCCGCAACGGCAACGACCACATGTTCAAGGCCTACATGAACGGGCTCGCCGCGGAGAACAAGAACGTGCGGATGCATGTCTGCTACTCGAAGCCGATGGGCGCCGAGAAGAGCGGCCACGACTATCACCACGAGGGCCGCGTGACGGTGGACCTCTTCAAGCAGCTGCTGCCCTCGAACAATTTTGAGTACTTCCTGTGCGGCCCGGGCGCCTTCATGGAAAGCATCACCGAGGACCTGCGCAGGTGGGGCGTCCCCGACGAATGGGTGCACTTTGAGGCCTTCGGGCCCGCCTCGGTCAAGCGGGCGGCAAAGCCCGAGGCCAAGGTGGCCGTGACCTTTCCGCCGTTTGGCGGCCTTGAGGTCACCTTTGCCAAGTCGGGCAAGAAGGTCGCGTGGCAGGGCGCGGGCAGGTCGCTCCTCGAGCTCGCCGAGGAGGCGCGCGTCAAGATCGACGCCGGCTGCCGGGCGGGCAACTGCGGCTCCTGCCTGGTGGCCATCAAATCCGGGACCGTGGAGTACATCGGCTCGCACGGCGCGGACGTCGAGCAGGGCTCCTGCCTCGCCTGCATCTGCCGCCCCGCCACCGCCCTGGTGATCGACGCCTGATGAGCGCGTCCGGACTCAACCGTCCCCGGCGCTGGGACGTGCCGTTCAGCAAGGACATGTCCGCGCTGGACGTGAACCGGCTCCTGAAGCTCGCCCCGTTCAAGGACATGGACGCCGGGTCCTTCCCGAGGTCGGCGCCGCTCCCCGACATCCTGAAGAACGACGTCCGGCTGCGCCAGTTCAAGCCGGGAGAGATCATCGTTCGCGAGGGCGACTACGGCAACTCGGCCTTCATGGTCATCTCGGGCACGGCCGAGGTCGTGCTGAGCCCTGGCCTACCCCCCAAGATGGTCGGACGGAGCGAGCCCGCGCGGCGGGGGATCTTCAGGGCGCTCGCCCAGCTTTGGTCCAACCCGGCCGAGGACGAGGTGGCCCGCCGCGGGGAGGCCAAGGGCGCCGTGCGCGAGAACCTGAAGGAGTCCGGCACCGAGCCCGGAATCATCCTGCAGGACATCCCGCGCGTGCTGAGCGGGCAGCGGACGGCGACGATACGGTCCGGCGACGTCTTCGGGGAGATTGCCGCCCTGTCCAGGATGCCCCGAACGGCCACGATCCTCGCATCCGGCGGGGGCTCCGAGATGCTCGAGATCCGGTGGCAGGGCCTGCGCGACCTCATGCGCTACGACTCCAAGCTGAGGGCGTTCATCGACGGGATCTACCGGGAGCGGGCGCTCTCGACCTACCTCGAGGAGATGTCGTTCATGNNGTCAAGGACGGGGCCACCGCCGCCCAGGAGGCGACGATCGCGGTCGAGGGCGACTACCCCAATAGCGTCGTCATGATCCGCGCTGGATTCGCGCGGGTCACCCAGCGGTTCGGAACCGGCCACCGCACGCTCAGCTACCTCGGCTCGGGACACATGTACGGCTTTGACGAGATCGCCCACAACTGGCGCCAGCCCGCGAACCACGTGTCCCTGCAGCACACGCTCCGGGTGATCGGGTACACCCACGTCCTCGTGATCCCCGCCTCGGTCATCGAGGAGGTCGTGCTGCCGGCCATGCCCGAGCAGGCCCTTCCCCCCCTGATAGAGACCGGGGGACGTTCCCGGGCCCCGTTCGAGACCGAGGCTTCTGCCGAGCCGGGCGGCTCGCGCGTGGCGCCCGACGTGATGGAATTCGTGACGCAGAACCGCTTCTTCAACGGAACGAAGACGA